>NZ_LXKR01000009.1:0-189603 GCF_001692375.1 Serratia sp. 14-2641
AGCGAGCAATTTTTCCCCTTGCCGTTGCCAACTCACCTTATCCATGGTTTCCAGTGACAGCCCTGGCAACGTTGAGGGGCGGTAAAATACCTTCAGGCGGTTGCGATAGGCGATGGAGAGATAATTCTGATCCCCTTTCGACTGGGGAGGGACTTCAAGCACGTTGATCCAATATAGCGTCTCGCGGTCGGTGGCGTGGCTTACCAACGGTGTTGCGGTAATACGCAAGGTTTGTGCCTTGGCGGGTTCAACTCGTGAAACCGGTGGCATGATTATAAAGGGGACATCGCTGTCCTCAGGCGCTGAATTCGCATCGCCTGCATCAATCCAGGATTGCACCAACAGTGGAAAACGGCTTTTATTTTCCAGCTTCAGCGTGATTTCTTTGGCATCACTTGGGTAGATCACGCGCGTACCAGATATGACAATACCGGCATACAAAGAGGAGGAAAAAAATCCGCTTAACAGCAGCGATAGCAGTGGCCAATATTTTTTAATCAAGCGCATAACAATCTCGTCAGTATAGACGTGGCAAATATGGCCCTGTGGTAACAGGGCCATAACCTATTTAGTCAGGTTTTATTGATAAACGATGCTGTATTTAACCGTTGAGGCAACTTGGCCCGGGCCCGCCGCGCCACCTACAGCAACATACTGGCCAAAGTAGGTATATTCGGCAGTTTGATTGGCGATGGTTTTCGGCGCATGGTTGTTATTGCCGGATACCAGGTTGATCGGGCTGTTGGTTTCGCCGTTCAGAATTTGTACCTGAACGTTTACCGCAGGATTGGTTGCTGAAGTATTTTTCAACCAACCGGTCGCATTATCGATAGCCGGGCTGGTTGGTTCAAAATATACTGAAGCAATCTTACCGTTGGTGCAGTTTAAATCAGAAGGACCGCCCAGTTTGATGGTAAATGGTGCAGGCTTGGCCGTGGCGCCAGCAAAGCTTAACTCACTGGCACTGACCGTCTCTAAAGGCACGTTCAGATCAACAGCACCATTTGGCGTCTGGTCGTTGATCAGGCAAGTTGCGTCAGTGACTTCGCCGGTGAAATTGATATTACCACCCGCTACGGTGATAGCGGCGGAAGCCGGAAGCGCAGCAAAGCCGCCGATAGCCAGTGAGAGAGCCATTACTAATGTGGTTTTTTTCATTGCATATGATCCTTGTTAATTATCCTTAAAATACTCTGAGCGTTACATGGAGTGACATCAGAGCCGTCATTTCACTATGGCAGTGAAAATGCTGTTCCCTTTTTGTTGGTGATAAACAATCAAATCATATTTTTTTTATATACAGTGGCGTTACAGAGGCTCCACGTAAGGTATATCCTTTTCCTCGCGAGCTTTTAATAAAGTCATCGGCAATACCAATTTTACTTAGCCTTGCTTTAAGTTCGGAGATTACTTGGGTCAATCTGGTGGTTGAGGAGGAGAGGTTATGATTCTCCCAAACCTGTACCAGTAACTCCTGGTTGGAAACATAACCACAGCTTGCGTGTGCCAATAGATACGTCAGCAACCGCAGCATCGTTTCACGCAGTCTTAGATAGTTGGTAAATCGTTCCTCACCCTGATGGGGGTACTCTATCGTATTATAGAGTTTGATTACCGAACTCGATTTGATATCTACCTGATACTCATCATTGATAATATAGCCAAAAAGCAATAATCCACTCTCGCCCGCCTTGGTGATGCGGGCTGCTACATATTTAAATTGACTCGTAACATCCATTATCAACTCCGCCGCATCCGCTGCTAAAACTGTTTGGCTCCGACTTCAGAAATTGGAACTGTCATTTCCACACATTGGCTTTATATATTATTGCCTGAAGAGTTAATGTCAATTCATAAAAATAAAAAAATAACCAGAATAAAAAGAGTTTAAATCTTATTACTGCCTGGTTTTTGGTGTTTTTGTTTGTTTTTATCGGTTGATTGGCTGGTTTTTGATGTTTAATATCATTACAGTAGGAAATTTAATGCATAAGCATAATGTGCTGTTTTGGGGGCTTAATCGCCTATGATTTTTGTTTTTTCTTTTAAAAAAACGCGTGGGTGGAGTTAAGGTTGAAACAATCAGTTATCTGATATATTTGTATTCAGAGGAATCCTAATGACTTTTTATCTTATATTTTATTTTCGCTATTCGCAAGTGGGATGAATCGCAATAATAACAGGTATGTATAGATGTTAAACATATCTATGCGTTTTTATTTATGATTTTAGTCTTGGTGGGGCATGCATTCTTTGTGTGGATGATAAGCAGGCCGAATAGATTAATTCGGCCTGGTGATATCAGAGAGGTCTCAGAACAGGACTGAGTAGTTCAAACCAAAGGTGCGGCCACGGCCTTTATAGCTGTACAACTCCGGCGCGCCGTAGGTTGGGCTATACAGGATTGGCGCACGTTGGCCCCATACGGTGGTGTAGTCTTTGTCCAACAGGTTCTCTACGCTGAGGCTGACCTTGCCCACCGGCAGGGCATAGCTGCTGAGGACGTCAATGGTGTTATAGCCGTCGAGTTTGCGGCCCTGGCTGTCGGAAACGTCGAAGGTTTGCTGCGACTGCACGCGCACCGTCCAGTCACCCGGTGCCCAATTGACGTAGGCAGTGGCTTTCGACGGGCTGGCGGTGTCGACGGTCAACTTCTCCCATTTGCCATCGGTCTTGGTTTCCGATTTGATCAGGTTGAAGGTGGCACCGGTGCTCCATTCGCTGTCGTCGAAGAAGTAATCCACCGCGCCTTCCATGCCATAAATCCGACGTTTGTCAGCGTTCATGTTGATGGTCATATCGGCTTTGTTGATGGTGATGGTCTTGTCTGACAGAGAATAGTAGGCCGCAACCTGGGTACGCAGATTGTCGCCATTGTAGCGCCAGCCCAGCTCGTAGGAGTCGACCTTGATGCCGTCCAGCTTGGAGTCATTGACGTTGACGCTTTTTTGCAGCTGATAGTGGCCGTTCACCAGCTTATAGGTGCCGGAGCCGTAATACTTGGCCAGGTCCGGGATCTCAAACCCTTGTGAGAAGTTGAACCAGGTCTGCTGGCGTTCTGTCAGATGGGCCAGCAAACCGGCGTTGAACAGCGCGTTGTTGTAGTCGGTTTTGCCGCCCGGCACGGCATCGGCAGAGGTCGCCAGGCCGTTGGCTATCCCTTGTTGCTGCGCGTAGCCAACGAAATCATCCACCTTGTTTTCGGTGTACTGGTAGCGCACGCCGCCGCTCAGGGTAAACATCGGATCGATGTCGTAGCTGGCCTGCATGAACGGTGCCAGGTTGGTGGTGGTATAGCTCGGGTAGCGGCCGACGTTGTAGGCATTTTGCAGCGTCATCCCGCCAGACTGCTGGGCCAGCGCCAGATTGAAGAACTGCTGGTTGGCATTGAAGCTTTCATGGTCGGCATCGAAGCCGTAGGTCAGCGTAAGGCTGTCGATCGGCTTGCTGTTCAGGGTCAGTTTGCCGCCGTAGAAATCGGTTTTCTGTTGCGAAGCGCCGATGCTGGTTACCTTGCCGCCGCTCAGGGTAGGGAACGGATAGAAGGTCAGCGATTCATCTCGATAATACACCTGCGCCACCAGATCCTGGCCCCAGAAATCGGTGTTGGAGTATTGCAGGTTGATCAGATGGCGCTCGGTGCCTGGAATACGATCCGAATCCAGGTTACCGCTGTTGTAGGCCTGCCCGCTGCCGGTTACCGCCGAGAAATTTTGCCCCAGATACAGGCCGTGCTTACCGTCTGACTCGCTGTTGAAATATTGCGTGGTCAGTTGCAATTGCTGGTGATCGTCGATATTGATGGTGCCAGTGCCCATCAGGTCGATACGATCGGAATATTGCAGGCCGGTTTGGGTGTTGTCGATCAGCACCTCGTCGCCTTTGCCGTCATACCAGCCGCCGTAACGCTGATAGGAAACCGACAGGCGGCCGGAAGCCTTATCGGTGCCACCGCTGACCGCTGCCGACACGTTTTCATCGTGATCGCTGCTGCTGTTAAAGCCGGTTTTACCGCCAAGCTGGAGCTCAACCTGTTTTTCTTCCTGGCCCTTCTTGGTCACGATGTTAACCAGGCCACCGGTGCTGCCGCCGCCGTACAGCGAGGTAGCCCCGGAAATCACCTCAATATGGGCGATGTTGAACGGATCGATTGAATCGAGCTGGCGGCTGTCGCTGCGCGATGAGTTCAGGCGCACGCCGTCGATCATCACCATCATCGAGCGGCCACGCAGGTTCATGCCGTAGTTGGTACGGCCCTGGCTGCTGACGTCCATGCCCGGGATCAGCTGCGACAGCACATCCTTGATCTCTTTACCGCCCTGCACCTGTTGCTCAATTTCCTGGCCTTCAATCACCCAGGTGGTCTGGGCCATTTCCGCTACGCTGCGGTGAGAGCGGCTGGCGGAAACCACCAGTTGGTCATCATTTTTTTGTTCTTCTGCCCAGGCCGTTGGTGCGAGCATTGCCAACAGGCAAGGGTTTAGTACCCAGAGGTGTCTGCGTTTCATTGTTGTTCAAACGTTTCCATGGTTAGTTAAAGTTAAAGATGGCGTCGTGTGCAGTTTGGGCGGTGACCGCTGCCTGCTGGCTACGCCATTGGATCACAGCCGGGGTGGACGTTAAGTCGAACCGATCGCGTCCTAATGCCCGGTTGAGAATACGGGCCGAACGCCAGGCCATCAGGCTGAGCTGGGGTTCGGCAATGCCATGACTGTGCATGCCGGCGTTGACGGCAAACAGACAGTTTTCGCTCGGCCCCTGCCATTCCAGGGTGAAATCCGGCGTGATGCGATACTCATCGTTCGCCGTGGTCAGCAGGCGATTGGCCAGCGGTGCGAGAAACGCCGGGCGGTCTTGCTGATAGCCGGTGGCGAAGATCACCACGTCGCAGTCGAAGGTTTCCTTGCCCTGATCGAGATGGTGATGGGTGACCAGCTGATAGCCATTGCCGGATGCGTGCATCGCGGCCAATGAACGGCTAGGCAGCAGGTGGGCCCAAGGCTTTTCTCGTAACACTTCAAAGCGGTGATACATTGCCTGGTAGATCGCCAGCAGCGATCCGCTGGTGATGCCGTCCGACGTCATCTTCTGCTCGGTCAGCATGCGCTGTTTGGCACTGTCGCTCAGGGTGTAGAAGCTTTCTACGTATTCCGGCGTGAAGTACTCATTAGCGAAGGCGGCTTCGTCCAGCGCGTTGTAATTGTTGCGGCGCGAGATCCAGTTCAACTGCTTGGGCTGGCCCCACTCGGCGCGGAAAATATTCAAAAACAGATCGGCACCGCTTTGGCCGCCGCCGATCACCGTGACGCGTTTGCCGGTAAGATCCGGGTTACGCAGGCTCATTTCGCTGGCATGGAAGCAGCGATCGTTTTGCTCGCTGACGCAGTCCGGCAGTTTGGGGCGTTTACCGATGCCTAGGCAGATATGGCGGGCACGGTAGACATCGCGCTGGGTGGTGACAACAAATTGGCGTTGCTGGTCGTCAAAATCCACGCTGCGGATGTCTTGGCTGAACTCGAGCGTCTCCAGCCCGTTAGCCGCCCAGTCGAGATAGTCGGCGAACTCTTCGCGGGAGACCGTACGCTGCTCGGTGGTCAGGAAGCGGTAGAACTTCTTCCTTTTCACCAGGTAGTTGAGAAAGCTGTACGGGTTGGTCGGCGAAACCGCGCTGACCAGATCCTTGAGGAAACTGGTTTGCATATGGCAGTCCGGCACCATCATGCCGGGATGCCAGGAGAAGTGCGGTTTACGTTCGAAGAACTTGCTGTTAAAGCCGGTAACCTCACTGCCGAGTGCGGCAATGCTCAGATTGAATGGGCCGACGCCGATGCCGATGAAATCCAGAGGCTGATTCATTGGGCAAACTCCTTGGAGACCAAATAAAGAGGGTTATCCAGATCTTGCAGGTAGTTCGGCAACATGCGGCTGCCGCCATCCTGCTCTGAATAGGTGAGTTTCACCGGGTTGAGTACCACGCGAATAATCTGTGGCTTGAAAAGGTCGAACAGGGCAAACCGGTCGGCCAACTGCGGATGCTGCGCCATATAGCGCTCCAGCACCTGTGCCAGCACTTGATAGAAACGCGGTTCGCTCATGCCGCAGCCGCTCATCAGTGGCGAAATGAAGCGCAGCACGGTGACGAAATGCCCGGTTTGCAGGTCATGGATCAGATAGTCGGCAGGCAGGCGCACCGTTACGTCTTTTACCACCTGTGGCAGTGAAGCGGCCTGTGGGAAGTCATGATCCACAAGGCGCATATCGCCCTGGAAATCTTTTAGCAGGACCCGCTGCGGAACATGGTCTTTCATCACTAATGTGATGTTCTGGCCGTGGGCGATCAGCGCCACCCCGTAGCAGCACATCAGGTGGTACATCGGCAGCACCACCGCCTGGAACATCTGCGCCAGCCACGCCTCTGCGCTCAGGCAGGAACGGGCAATGTAGGCAGCGATCAGCGGCTCACCCTGATTGTCGGTTTCCATCATCGTAGCCATCAGGATCGCCTGCTCGCCCGGTTGCAGATAACAGGATGGGTTTTCACGCCAGATCACCCCGAGCATTTCCTGATAACGATAGGGGGCCTTGGGCAGCGCGCCGTAGGTTGGGTGGGCCAGATAGCCCGCTGCCGGTTCACCCAGGATCTGGGCGCCGCTGGCTTGCAAGGTGCTGTCACTGGCGAAAATCTGCTGTAACCAGCGTGAAGCCGCAGGCCCGGCACTGATGTACTTGCCCGGAATGCCGCGATAGCAGGAGGTGTTGTAAATGGTCAGCGGCAGCTTGATATCGAAGGGCACCCGGCGGCTGGTGTTGGTCAAAGTGCGCAGAGACTGCTGAGCCAGATAGCGATCGCCAAACTCACCCAGCTCGACCAGTTCACCGCTGGCCAGCTGTGGCAGGAAATGCAGAGCGATTTTTTGCTGCCATTGCCATGGATGCAACGGCACCGGCAGCCAGTCGTTGTTCAACTTCAGGTCGTGCCAACGGCGGTCAAAGCGCTGGCGTTCCCCTATGTCCATCGCGCTGTTGAGCAGGTCTTCTAGCGGGAAGTCCTCATCAATGCACCAGACAAAGCTGCTACGTTTGGCGGCCACCCAGTGCAGCTGGAACTGGCCTTGATATTCTGGCGCATACTGTTGCAACGCCGTCAGCCCCCAGCCACGACGCCCCTTGTTGAAGACGAACTTCGGGTGACCTGCCAGCAGGCATTGCAGTGCGTCGGCATCCAGCGCAATCAGATCGTTGGCACTCATCCCGTGGCGAGCGGTGAGTAACTGCATGTCACCGCGTAACGTGGCATACAGATCTTCCAAATGTTCGGCGATCTGCGCATCGTCCATCTTCAGCACCTGCGCCAGTTGCCGCAGCGTTTGATCGGCGGCCAGCGGCAGGCGATCGCAGCTCAGGCTGTTGGTGTCGATGTGCAACCAACCCCAGATCCCGCGTTTGGCGCTGAAGCGGTAGGTCGTATCACCTAGCGCAATCTGCCATTGCCCGTCGTGCTCCTCGGCCTGCAAAGTGCGCTCATACTCCAGTTCAGCCAGGATTTTGGCGATCATCTGCAGGTTAACGCGTTGCCAATCGGCGTAATCGTGGCGGCTCATACCTGTCCCTCGCGGAAGAAGTCATCACGCTGGTTCATGATCAGCCGTGAACGCTTATGGGGGAAATCAAACTCTTTCAGCGTGTGGTAGCCAGCGGCGGGCAGATGGCGGAACAGCCGCTGATTGTCTGCGCGTGGCTCGGCCACGACGCGAGTGGTACGGGGTTCATCCAGGTATAAATAGTGGGTCAGGCCACGTAGCCAACTGCGGATGTACTGTGCGCCACGCCAGTTTTCTTCACCGACCAGCATGTGCAGGCCGCGATCGAACGGCTGCCAGCGATAATGGCGGCCAATGCGATCTTCGGGTGCCCAGTAAACTTCGAAATAGCCAAACGGCTGGTCGTCAAAGCAGCCCAGCAACGGGTAGCAATAGCTGGAATCCAGTTGGCGCTGTAAATAGGCGGCTTGGACCTCGAGTGGGCCGCTCATTTCCCAGAAGGCGTCAACGCGGGGGGAGTTCATCCAACGGGTGAACTGCTCGGCGTCGCGCTCCACTTCGGGCAAACGGAAGCTCAAGCTATGTTTGATTCGCGGATCGTAGCGGCGATAAACCTCACCGTTGGGCCGGGCAGGGCGCTGCGGGAACCACAGCTCGCGCTCTGCATCGTATTGCATTTGGCCGCCAGCGGTATGGCGTTCGGCGATCAGCCACAGCGGCAGTTGGTAGAAGGTTTCACGGGCCAGGTAATCACCACAGGCCTGGGAGAACAGTGCCAGAGCCTGTGGCTCCTCACGCCATTCGGCATAGGGCAGGGCAATGCCGCTCAGCTGTGGAGCCGCGATCAACAACTGATCCAACGCCTGAATCAGCCAGCCTGCTTGCAGTGAGCCTGGATAATGCAACGTAGCGCTGCCGTCCAATCCCAGGCTAAGGGACAGGTTTTTCCCCAGCAGTTCGCAGCGGAATCCGCTGGTGGTGTGAACAATCTTGGCAACGGGCATCATTGAGCGGCCTCCACGCGCAGCGGATTGGTGAAGTTAAAGTAGATCACCGCCGGATCGACAATGGTGTTCTCATTGTGATCGTGCAAATAGCAGAAGAAGTTGCCCTTGCAGTTCCAATGTTGACTGTCGAGCACATAGTCCAGGCAACGGGTATTTTTCGCCGTGTTACGCAGCTTGGTTAACGCATCCCGTACTCGTCTCATCAGGCTCTCTTCACTGTCGAACCCTGCTGCTGCCATAGCGGCGGTAACGGCCAACGTCGAATTCACCAGCAGGTAGTAGGGGAAGTAGCGCAACAGCTGCTGCTCGCTAAAGCGGTTTTCCGCTTCCGCTTCGCCGATTTCATCCAACCAAGGCGTGGCATCACGGGTAAAGCCGCTGCCCTGGCAATCGCGGTACAGCATGCCTACCGGCAAGTCCTGCTGCATTTCTACCAGAATGTTTTGCTGATGGGCCAGCAGCACCAGGCCGTAGTCGGCTTCGGCGCTGAACAGCGGTAGCAGCACCTGCTGGCAGTAAGCATCCAGCCAGCAATGGGCGGCCTGCTGCAATGGCAAGTTCAGGCGGGCAGCCAGGCGGCGCACTGCCGCAGCTAACAGGCTATCGCCACCGTCTGGCGCGGCCTGTGTCAGGGTAACCAAGACGTTGGTTTGGTTCTGCGAATGACCAAACAGCAGGTTATCGCGCAGCGCCATCAGGCTTTCTTCCCGGATTGTGCCGTCTGCGGAACGTAACCCGGCCCAACCATCTTCCTGCATCACGCGCATCGTTGGATAACGAGCTTGCAACTCCTGCCAGCGGGAGGTCTTTGCCAGACGTGCCAGACGCATGCCGCGTTTCACTTCCTTGACCGACAGGGTACGCACCGAGTTGGTTAGCCGTACGCTGAGGGAAAACTTGATCATGTCGCGGCTGCCCGCGTGATACAGCGAACGTGAAGAGCTGGTTGGCAGCCAGCGCTCACCGGCCTCACCCAGATCGCACAGCTTGTGCTGCTCGACCAACTCGCGGCACCAGCTTTGTGCCAGCAGATAATCGGCCTGCCACGGATGCATCGGCAGCAGCCAGACGTCATCGGTAAAATGACCTAGCAACTGAGGTGCGCTTTCTGCAGCAAAGCGTTGCAGGCGCTGCTGTAACGTCAGATCCAGGCTGTCGCCACACAGGTGGTGCTTATCTACCGCAAACCAGCGTAGGGGGAAGCTGCCAGCAAAATCTGGCAGATAGCGCTGTGCCTGCTGATGATCGAAGGGCTCATGGGATTTCGGAGCCGGGTGGAAGGCATGGCCAGCTAGTAACCCCTGTTCCGCCTGGGCAAAATTCAGCGGCTGGTCACGTAGCTTTGGCCAGTCCAGCCGGATGGCGATCGCCTGTTGGGTATTGTCATGACTTTCCAGCACTCGCTGGCGAAAGCGTGCCAAAACCTCCTCACTCAGTTGGCCTTTTATTGCCGGTTTGGCCAGCAACAACGTAACCAAACGCTCAAAACTCAGCGCTTCACCGTTGCCATTCAGGCAGGCGGGGAACTGATATTGATGATGTTGGGTTGGCGAGATATGCCGTAATGGAATGCGTATAAACTGGCTATCCGAAAGTGGGAGATGTAGCTGAGGATGTTGGCTATTGGTTGCCGGCACGATGTGCCAGTCCCGAGTTTCACGCATTAGCGCGTTGAGGAAACATTGCGCAGCCACATCGGTTGCTGCGCTTGCTAACTGGATGGTCATGACCCTTGTCACTCTGGAGCGATTGAGAATGATTCTTATATCAATAGTTCTTATTATTATCAATCACTGCATGATACAATTTTTTGATTAATTACACACAAAAACATCATTTTCTTAACGGTTATTTTACTTAATGCGCTTATTTTCGGGTTCAAAAATCGTTGCAATTGGTAATGATTCTCCTTCAAACTGGCCGCTGGCGTTTTGTGCTGGGCTATTGGGCATTGGGCAAAATGGTTTGCTGGTCGCTTTACCCGTGTTGGTCAGCCTGACCCAGCTCTCGCTGTCGGTGTGGGCAGGGTTGCTAACGCTGGGATCGATGCTGTTTCTTGTCGGTTCTCCCTGGTGGGGGCGGCAGGCAGAAATTCGCGGCTGTAAATACGTGGTGGTTATGGCCCTGGCGGGTTACCTGCTCAGCTTTGCGTTATTGGCCTTGGCCGTGTGGGGGCTGTCTGCTGGCTGGCTGCCTGAAATGGCTGGGTTGGGTGGATTGATTGTGGCGCGCATTGTCTATGGCCTGACAGTATCAGGCATGGTGCCCGCCAGCCAGACTTGGGCGCTGCAACGCGCTGGGTATGAACAACGAATGGCGGCGCTGGCCACTATCAGTTCCGGCCTGAGCTGTGGCCGGTTGCTTGGCCCGCTGTGTGCGGCCCTGGCGCTGTCTCTGCACCCGATGGCTCCGCTATGGCTGATGGCGATTGCGCCGCTGATCGCGTTACTGGTGATCTGTCGCCAGCATAACGACCCGCCACTGCCAGCCGTGGCGCATCAGCAAAACCGCCTGCGGCTGACGATGATGCCCTATTTATTGTGTGCGTTGCTGCTCGCTGGCTGTGTCAGCCTGATGCAGTTGGGCTTGGCTCCACATTTGCAGCAGTTGTTCAGCCATTCGGCGACGACCGTTAGCCACCATGTGGCGGTATTACTCAGCGTAGCGGCAGGTTGCACGCTGTTGGCACAGTTTCTGGTGGTGCGGCCACAGCGTCTTACTCCGCCGCAGCTGCTGATGGTTGCCGCTGTGTTGATGATCGCTGGCTTGGGGCTGATGTGTACCGCTCCGCTGGCGCTGTTTTATCTTGGCTGTGCGCTGGCTTCGTTTGGGGCCGCGATGGCGACGCCGGGCTATCAACTGATGCTGAACGATAAGTTATCTACCGGCAAAGGGGCGGGAGCGATCGCCACTAGCCATACACTGGGCTATGGCGCGAGCGCGCTGATGGTGCCGGTGGTGAGTAAATTTTACGGTGAGTCGCAGTTGGTGGCGGCGGCACTGGTAGCCGCCGTCCTGCTGGGCGGCATTAGCAGCTGGCTATGGTGCCAGCATCGAATGGCAGACATTGCGCGGGAGAGTGAGTGATATGTCCGCAAGCTATCGCATCTTTGATCTTACCTTGAAGTATAAGGAAAATGTTTCCCCCTCGCTGCTGCGCTGCGTGTTTACCGGCCCAGAGGTACAGCGCATGAAGCTGGAAGCTCCGGATCAACGGATCAAGCTGCTGTTCCCGGTAGCGGAAGGGCAGATCCAGCCGTTGGAGAATAGCGACGATTGGTACCGCAACTACATGGCGATACCGAAAGAGCAACGGCCCGTGATGCGTACCTACACGTTGCGGGCACTGCGCGCTGCTGAGAATGAAATGGACGTGGAGTTCGTGCTCCATGGCATTAATGGCCCGGCCTCTGCCTGGGCAACGCATGCCGTTGCGGGAGATAAACTCCAGGCTGTAGCGCCAAATGCCGATTTTGCTGAGGATAGCGGCGGCTATGAGTGGGCCCCGCCAGCGCAAACCCGGCAGGCGTTGCTGATCGCCGATGAAACGGCACTGCCAGCGGCGATGGGTATCCTCGAACAGTTGGCGCAGCAGGCTAACCCACCGCGTGTGCAGGCTTTCTTCGAAGTGCCGGTAGCGGGGGACTGCCTCGATATGGCGCACTTTCCGTTTGCCGAGGTTTACTGGCTGCCACGGGACGTTGGACACCAGCAACTGCATGGCACATTGCTGGTGGAGGCGGTGCGTCAGCGGGTTAATATTCCTTCCTCGGCGCGGGCTGAAGCGCAGTCTCTGGCAGAAAACAGTCTGGGTGGGGATTTGCTGTGGGAGCGTGCCGAAGGGGCTAAGACCTTTTACGCCTGGGTGGCGGCGGAGTCTTCGGTGGTGAAAACGTTGCGCCGTTACCTGATTGGCGAACGCGATCTGGACCGTTCCACGGTGAACTTTATGGCGTATTGGTGTTAATTGATAAAGTGACCATATTGCGTAATTTATGCCGGTCTAACATGTTTAACCGTAGGGGCGCCGCATGCTGCGCCCGTTTAACCGCATACACCGCCTCTACGTCGCATTAAATCCCTTCACGAGCTGCTGCGTAATTTATAAGCAACACGCAATCGCGCCATTGTCATCCTGATTTCAACTCTGGCGGCCGCTTTGGCTGCTGTGCTATGTTCCGCTGAAACAAAAGTTACAGCGGGAGTAGCGATGAAACAGATTGATGAACGCCTGCGCAGCGAATACCCGCAATTGGCCCCTCAAGAGCAGCGGGTGGCCGACTTTATCTTCGATCACTTTGACGACCTGATTAGCTATAACAGCACCGAGTTGGCACGCCTGAGTGGAGTGTCCAAGGCCACGGTCAGCCGTCTGTTCAAGCGGCTGGGCTATGCCAGCTATCGCGCAATGCGTGACGAGCTGCGTACCCTACGCCAAAGCGGTATGCCATTGACCGACAGCCGTGACGCGGTGCAGGGGAATACTTTACTAGCCCGCCATTACCAGCAGGAAATGGCCAATCTGACGCACTGGGTAAAGCAGATTGATGCGGAACAGTTTGGCGCGGTGATCGCGGCCATGGGGAAATCCCGGCGGCTGTTGCTGTTGGGGATGCGCAACAGCTATCCCGTCGCGATGCATTTGCGCCAGCAACTGATGCAGGTACGTGAGCAGGTTTTGTTGATACCGCAGCCGGGCCAAACCTTGGCAGAAGATCTGGTGGATCTGGGGCCACAGGACATGGTGGTGGTAGTCGCATTTCGCCGGCGTCCACGCTTGGCGCGAGAGGTATTGCAACAGTTGCAGATCAAGCAGGTACCAACGTTATTGATCTGCGAACCGCAGGCCCAGGCGTTGATCCCGTTGGCTAGCTGGCATTTGATGACGCCGCTCGATAGCGTCTCGGCGTTTGACAGTTACTCCAGCGCCATGAGCCTGGCGAGCCTGCTGAGCAATGCGTTGCTGCATGACAGGTTGTCGCAAGGGCGGCAGCGTATTCATCAGGTGGCCAATCTGTTCAGCGATCTGGAGGAGTTGGAGCAGCGCTGAAGCGCTGGTTTTCACGCGGCTAAACGGGCGCTGTATGCTGCGTCCGTTGATTCATTAGTTGCAGATAAATATTTTAAGAATCTTTTGTTTCATCCTTTCTCGCTTGGCGATAATCTAGCAATAACAAAAAACCGGCCGGTCGCAGACGTAGCAATCTCCGGGCTAAGTTATTAAGTTGACAAGGAATGAACATGCTAGCTATCAACCAATTCGATCAAATCAATCCTCCGTACCGCCTACTGATGGGCCCAGGGCCGATCAATGCCGATCCGCGCGTGCTGCGTGCCATGTCCAGCCAGTTGATTGGCCAATACGATCCGGCCATGACCGGCTATATGAATCAGGTGATGGAGCTGTATCGCGGCCTGTTTCGCACGCAGAACCGCTGGACGATGCTGATAGACGGGACTTCGCGTGCCGGTATCGAGGCAATGCTGGTTTCTGCCATTCGCCCTGGCGATAAAGTGCTGGTGCCGGTATTTGGCCGTTTTGGCCATCTGCTGTGTGAAATCGCCCGCCGTTGCCGTGCCGATGTGCACACCATCGAAGCGCCTTGGGGTGAGGTATTCAGTGCCGATCGGATCGAGGATGCGATCAAGAAAGTACGGCCACGCCTATTGCTGACGGTGCAAGGGGATACCTCCACCACTATGCTGCAACCGCTGGCGGAATTAGGGGACATCTGTCGCCGCCACGGCGTCTTGTTCTATACCGATGCTACCGCCTCGTTCGCCGGTAACGAGCTGGAAACCGATGCCTGGGGTTTGGATGCGGTATCCGCAGGGCTGCAAAAATGCCTCGGTGGCCCTTCCGGCAGTTCTCCAATCACCCTTAGCCCGCAGTTTGAAGAGATCGTGCGCCGTCGTAAGTGCGTTGAAGAGGGGATCCGTACCGTCGATCACACAGACGGTGATGACGAGATGATCTACTCCAACTATTTCGATCTCGGCATGATCATGGATTACTGGGGGCCGGAGCGCTTGAACCACCATACGGAAGCCACCAGCATGCTGTTTGCCGCGCGTGAATGCGCGCGGGTGATCCTGGAAGAAGGGCTGGATAACGCTATTGCTCGCCATAAACTGAATGGCGCGGCGATGTTGGCCGGGATCCAGGGGATGGGGCTGGAGGTCTTTGGCGATATCGCCAACAAGATGAACAACGTGCTGGGCGTGGTGATCCCGCAGGGCATCCATGGCGAGCAGGTACGCCAGATGATGCTCAATGACTTCGCCATCGAAATCGGCACCTCGTTTGGCCCGTTGCAGGGCAAGATCTGGCGGATTGGCACCATGGGGTATAACGCGCGGAAAGACTGCGTGCTGCAAACGTTGGCCGCGCTGGAAGCGGTACTCAACCGTCTCGGTTTTGTTAGCCCGCACGGGGAAGCTATGCAGGCAGCATGGAACATTTACGACGCCGAGCAGAACTGATGGCAATGCTGCTGACCCCTCTGGAAGCGGAACGAGCCGCGGCCAGAGTGATGGCTCGCTGCGACGAATTGGCGGCAATCAGCAGCACGCCAGGCCAACTGACGCGGGTTTATCTCTCCCCAGAACATTTACGTGTCAACCAGCTGGTAGGAAATTGGATGCGCGAGCTTGGGATGGAGGTCTGGCAAGACGGCGTGGGCAATATCTGCGGACGTTACGAAGGACAGCAACCGGCCGCACCGGCGCTGCTGCTTGGCTCTCATCTGGATACGGTGCGCAACGCGGGGCGCTACGATGGCATGCTGGGGGTCTTGACCGCGCTTGAGGTTGTCGCCTTGTTGCATAGCCGCAATCGGCGTCTGCCGCAGGCGATCGAGGTGATCGGTTTTGCCGACGAGGAGGGCACGCGGTTTGGCATTACCTTACTCGGCAGCAAAGGGATCACTGGGCAGTGGGCAGAGGATTGGCTGACATGTACCGATGCTGAGGGCATCAGCGTGGCCGAGGCTATGCGTGACGCGGGGCTTGATCCTGCGGCGGTGAGTTCTGCCGAGCGTGCACAAGGCTCGATCTGCGCCTATCTCGAACTGCATATTGAGCAGGGGCCTTGTCTTGAAGCCGCCGATCTGGCGCTGGGAGTGGTCACGGCGATTAACGGTGCCCGCCGCCTCAACTGTACCTTTACCGGACATGCTGGCCATGCAGGGACCGTACCGATGGGGCAGCGCCGGGATGCGCTGGCTGCCGCCGCTGAATGGATGGTCACGGTTGAGCGGCTCACCATGGAATACGATCCGCATGTGGTCGCCACGGTCGGTCAGATAGAAAGCTTTCCGGGGGCAGTGAATGTGATCCCTGGGCAGGTCAGGCTATCCCTCGACGTTCGTGGCCCGCAAGATGAACCGCTAGACGCGTTGCTGGCCGAATTACTGTTGCAGGCGCAGAGCATTAGCGCGCGTCGTGGGGTCTGTTTCTATAGCGAGGAGTTCTACCGCATACCGGCTACCGCTTGTGACCCTCAGTGGCAGCAGCGCTGGCATGACGCGGTAATGCAGGTGCAAGGGAATTGCCTAATGCTGCCTAGCGGGGCGGGGCATGATGCCATTGCTATCGCCGCCCGTTGGCCGGTGGGGATGCTGTTTGTTCGTTGCGAAGGCGGCATCAGCCATCATCCCAATGAGGCCGTCGCAGCGGGCGACGTGGCGCTAGCGATCCAGGCATACTGCCTGGCTGTGGGTATAACAGACCCCTCACCCCAACCCTCTCCCAAAGGGAGAGGGAGCTGATAGCCCCTGCTCTTTTGGACGTAAAGCAGACCTGTCACGACGGGGTGAGTGGCTGCTGCGTCTGATAACACTGCCCACATGGCTGGCCGAAGCTGCGCGGATCACGCTGGCCTCAAAGGGGGCTCATATGCGGATGACTTTGTCCTCATAGTCAAAGGCAGTAAAGCACAGGCGGAGGCCATCAGGGAAGAATGCCGGCGCGTGCTAGAAGACAGCCTGAAACTGAGGCAGAACCTGGACAATACCAGGATCACCCATGTCAATGATGGATTTATCTTCCTGGGGCATCGTATCATTCGCAAGCGTAGTCGCTATGGCGATAGCCTTTTCCATGCTCTCAAGAGTATCGAGGGTGGCAGGGCATGGGAAAAGAGCCTCGGCGTCAGCGTGCTCGCACCTTAGATGCGCTACGTTCATGGTTAGGAAATTGTATTGTCAAATCGCAAGCTTCGCTTCCACTGGGGCTGCATCAAACCCCATCTGGGTCACGAATTGAAGGTCCTGAACTCTGTGCTACGCTTAATACCGTAATTGATAGTCAAAAGTTTGCACAGGGAGTGCTCAGGAATATTGGTTATCACGATGTTTATGGCCTGCGCTGGATGCTTTGCTGAATGAACGCCAATCGCGACAATGTAACATGGAGGGACCCCGCTGATGCTAGAAACTCCTCGCGAAAAGTCTTCACCTTCTGATTAGCAAATAGAGGATGGCTCACCGGTGACAGCAAAACTGCTGGCCGCTTGGCGCGGTTATATCTTCGTCCTATGTTACGTTTGCGGAAAATACAACGACCATTACATTATTGATATCCAACACAAACAGATGAACAGCACAGTGATACTCGGTATGGAACTGTGGCATTGAATAACGATATTTCTTTACTGGTGAGCTAACGTAATAGCTGTTTTCCCCTCCCAACGGTATTGTAAGGAAGAAAGAATGAACTTTGAAACTCAGTCAATTGGCAATGTCTTGGTTGTCACTCTTTTGGACAGGCGTTTGGATGCATCGGTTTCCACTCAGTTTAAGGAAGACATACAAGCCATGATTGCGCAGGGGACTCACCATATTTTACTGGACTTCGGTCAGGTCGATTTCATCGACAGCAGTTTTTTAGGCACTCTGGTCTCTCTTTTGAAATCCTTACATGGAAAAGGTGAACTCGCGGTCTGCTCACTGAACAACAATATCCACAGTATGTTCAAGTTAACCCGGATGGATAAAATATTTACCATCGGCGCTGATAAAAGCATCGCATTACAGCAAATCTGATAATCATCTCATTGATTAAAAAGGAATGTTCATTATGAAAGCCATGATTCTTGCCGCAGGTAAAGGAACCAGAGCCAGACCGTTGACCACCATATTGCCAAAACCAATGATCCCATTAATTCGCAAGCCGATTATGGAGTCGATCGTTGAGCATTTAAGAGAGTATGGATTTAATCAGTTAATGGTCAATACAAGCTACCTTTCCGCAGATATCGAGAATTATTTTCGCGATGGCCATGCCTGGGGCGTGGAAATGGGTTACTCCTACGAAGGGGTGATGGAAGGTAATACCTTTGTTGATAACGTGCTGGGTTCCGCCGGTGGAATGAAGCACATCCAAAATTTCTCGGGCTTTTTTGATGACACTTTTGTCGTGGTGTGTGGTGACGCATTAATTGATGTGGATTTTGATCAGGTATTGGCTTTTCATCGGGCCAGAAAAAGTGTCGCCACCCTTATCATGCGCCCTGTTCCAGCCGATCAAGTAAGTAAGTACGGGATTGTCGTCACCAATGACCAAGGCCGAGTCAGTCAGTTTCAGGAAAAACCTAAAGCAGAAGAGGCGTTATCAAACAATGCCAATACGGGTATCTATGTGTTTGAACCCGAGATATTCAATTATATTCCCGACGGTGTTGAATATGACATTGGTAGCCAGTTGTTCCCTAAACTTGCTGAATTAGATGTTCCTTTCTACGGCATTGTCTTGCCATTCCAATGGGTAGATATTGGCTCATTGCAGGACTTCTGGCATGTAAACCGCATGATCCTTAATCGGGAGCTACCTGATTATCCGATGCCGGGCATTCAGGTTGCGCCGCAAATTTGGTGCGGGCTGAACGTTAAAGCCGATTTTGCCAACCTGGATATTGAAGGGCCGGTCTATATTGGCAGCAGTACTGAAATACAGCCTGGAGTGACAATCAGAGGGCCCGCGATCATTGGCGCTGGTTGTTTATTAGAGCAAGGTGCTATGGTCGATCAAAGCTTTGTAGCTGATTACACCCGAGTCGGTGGGATTGCCCAGTTGTACCAGCAGATGATTTTTGCCGGTAAAGTGATCTCGCCGGACGGTACAGCCATTGATTTGTCTGATGCCGGTCTGAACTGGCTTATTGATGATAAACGGCGCACAGACATTATTACGGCGGAGAAGTCGTTATTCAAAGAGCTGCTCACCAAAGATGCCTTTCTATAAGGGGTTCTACGCTGGAAGCGTCTAAATGGCCCTGTTGCATTAACGAAAATAAGTCAGCAAACGCGCACTGTTGCAAAAATACGGAGATGGTAAATTGATCTGCAGCGACGTTGTGCTTCTTTCGTAAGGTCATTCGACACTACGGAGAATCTGCGGTAGTGGCCATTGATCGAAGTGGTGCCAACACAGCAGCGCTGACTATACTCAACGCCAGCAAAATACCGTCCCGCTGACGTATATCTGCTGTCGTGAAGAAGTAGAAAACGGAGCGTGCTGGCACCTGCAGACATCAGAAAAAGTCACTTCAGCGGAAGAAGTCCGGGTGATTATCAGTTACCACGAACGTCGCTGGCTGATAGAGGAATATCATAAAGCGTGGAAAAACGGTGGAACGCAGGTGGAACAGCTACGGATGCAAACGCGAAATAATCTGGAGCGAATGATCGTCATCCTGAACTTTATAGCGGTCCGGGTGTTGGCGTTACGCCAGGGCGGGTTGAGTGAAGAGACGCTCAATGAAAGCTGTGAACGGGTACTGACTCCAGTTGAATGGAAGTTGCTGTGGGTGAACAGGAAGGCAAAACCTTGCCGAAGATGCCGCCGAGTCTGAAGTGGGCGTGCCTGAATCTGGCGAAGCTGGGGCGTTGGTATGACAGTAAACGAACGGGACGAGCAGGATGGGTAGTGATGTGGGAGGGATGATTCAAGCTTCAGGATATCGTCGAAGGGTATAAACTGGCGAAGTCTCTTGATCAGGAGATCTGATCAAGAGATAGCTCCTTGGGAGGTTTGGGGGGGCATTGACTCAATCGTGCAGTTGGAAGCCATCCGCATCACGCCAGGCTGGGAACGCGGCGCGGTAGGTTTGCAGCATTTCCAGCGAAAGCTCGGCATCCAGCCTCGCCGCCTGGCCAGGTTCTACGCTGGCCAACCTTTCCCCTTGCGGGCTGATAATCAGGCTGTCACCGCTGTAATTCAGGCCATTGCCGTCCTCGCCCACGCGGTTGCAACCCGCCACGTAAATCTGGTTTTCAATCGCCCGCGCCGCCAGCAGCGTTTGCCAGTGCATGCTGCGCGCCGCCGGCCAGTTGGCTACGTACAGGGCCAGATCGTAATCCTGCTGATAGCGTGACCACACCGGGAAGCGCAGGTCATAACAGATCTGCGGCAGGATACGCCAGCCGCGCCATTCAAAAATGGTGCGCTGTTTCCCAGCCTGATAGTGTTGGTGTTCACCGGCCATGCGGAACAGATGGCGTTTATCATAGCCATGTACCTTGCCGCCGGGCTCCACCAGCAGGAAACGGTTAACCGCCCCTTCGGCAGTTTTCAACGCTACGCTGCCACCCACCAAGGCGTTGGTTTTCACTGCCCAGGTATGTAACCAGTCTATTACCTGTTGTTCAGGCAGTGCGCTTTCCCCGGCATCCATAGCAAAGCCGGTGGTAAACATTTCCGGCAGCACAATCAGATCGCGGCCGCTAATCGAGGGCAACAAGGCATCGAAATGGCGAAGGTTGGCCTCACCTTGGCGCCAGACCAGCGGTTGCTGCAACAGGGTAATTTTTAGAGTCGACATAGGCGCTCCGCAGCGGCATCCAGAGTGGCATCTTGCTTCGCGAAGCACAGCCGGATCAGTTTATGGGGAAAAGGATCGGCACAGAAAACGGACAGCGGGATCGCCGCGACGCCTGCGTGCTCGGTTAGCCAATGGCAGAAAGCGACGTCATCCAGATCGGAAATGGCACTGTAATCGGCCAGTAAGAAATAGGTGCCTTCGCAGGGCAGGATTTCCAGCCTGCTGTCAGCTAACGCCTGCACAAAGCGATCGCGCTTGGCACGGTAGAACGCGGGTAGCTGCTGCCAGTGTTCCGGCTCGTTGCGCAGCATATCGGCCAAGGCCAACTGGGCCGGGGTGTTGACTGAGAACGTCAGATATTGGTGAACCTTGCGCACCTCCGCGCTCAACGCTGCCGGAGCTACACAGTAACCCACTTTCCAGCCGGTCATATGGAAGGTTTTACCAAACGAGGAAACGGCAATCGCCCGCTGACGCAGTTGTGGATGGGCCAGCACGCTGGCGTGTCCCCCTTTGGCAAAGCAGATATGCTCGTAAACCTCATCGCTCAGAATATAGATTTCCCGATCGGCGATGGCAGCCCATAGCTGCTGCATATCCTCTGCCGACCAGGCCGTGGCGGAGGGATTCTGCGGAGTATTAAGGATCACCAGCCGTGTGTGCGGTGAAAGCTGTTCGGCGAACCGTTGCCAATCTACCTTGAAGGCTGGCGGCTGTAGGGCAATGCGTTTCAGAACGCCGCCGGAAAGCTGCACCACCGGGGCATAGCTGTCGTAGCTTGGGTCGAAGCAAATCACTTCATCGCCGGAGCGTACCAGGGCGCTGATCGCAGCGAACAACGCCTCTGTCGCACCCGCAGTGACGGTCACTTCACTATTGGCATCGGGCTGCCAGCCGTAGAGCTGAGCGGTTTTTTCCGCAATGGCCTCACGTAACGGCGCTGCGCCCGTCATCGGTGCGTATTGGTTTGCCCCCTGGCTGACGTGCCAGTTCAGGCGCTGCTTTAAATACTCCGGGCCATCAAAATCCGGGAAGCCCTGCGACAGGTTGATCGCCTGATGCTGCTGCGCCAAGGCGCTCATCTGGGTAAAGATGGTGGTGCCGAGGTCAGGTAACTTGCTGGCTGGGATAGGTGCGGTGCTCATATCAGGCTATTTCTCCTGGCGCTTATGTTGCGAACAATATAACACGGTGTTAATATTTGGCAATCAAGACGTATAGACGTCTATCCTCGTCACCTAACTACAACTTGAAATTCTTAGAGGATAAGTGAGTCACATTCAATCAATCGCCAAAAGCTACCTGCCAGGAAATAGAGAGAATGATGGAAAACCCGCAATTATCTGCCCTATTGGCCGCCTGCCACTGGATCGGTGAGAAAGGCTGGTGTCCGGCGACCGGCGGTAATATGTCGCTGCGCCTTGATACCCAACATTGCCTGGTGACCGAGTCCGGTAAAGACAAAGGCAGCCTGAGCGAACAGGATTTATTGCTGGTGGAAACGGCAAACAACCATGTCCCCAGCGGCCGCACGCCTTCGGCGGAAACCGGCCTGCACACGCTGATCTACCGCCTCTATCCCACCGTCGGTGCCATCCTGCATACCCATTCGGTCAATGCCACCGTGCTTTCCCGCGTGGAGAAAAGTGAAGCACTGGTGCTGCAAGGGTATGAAATGCAGAAATCCCTCAGCGGTCAGAAGAGCCATCTCGACAGCGTCAGCATCCCCATTTTTGATAACGACCAGGATATTCCGGCGCTGGTTGCGCGTGTGGCCGCATTTGCCGAGGTAACGCCCTTGCAGTACGGTTTTCTGGTGCGCGGCCACGGCTTGTATTGCTGGGGCAAACAGGTGGAGGAAGCGCGCCGCCACCTTGAAGGGCTGGAGTTCCTGTTCCAGTGCGAACTGCAACGCCGTTTACTGGAGGCAAAATGATCCGCGCCATCGTCACCGATATTGAAGGTACCACCAGCGATATCCGTTTTGTGCATCAGGTGCTGTTCCCCTATGCCCGTGAGCGACTAGGGGAGTTTATACGCAGCCATGCCAACGACGCCGAAGTTGCGGCTCCGCTGGCGGCATTGCGTGCAGAGATTGCGCAACCCGATGCCGATAATGAGCTGCTTATTACCACGCTTTATCGTTTTATGGATGAAGATCGCAAATCGACCGCGCTGAAGGCCTTGCAGGGCATTATCTGGCGTAGCGGCTACCTGAACGGCGATTTCCAGGGGCATCTCTACCCGGAGGTGGCGGAACAACTGGCCGCCTGGCAGCAGCAAGGGCTGAAGCTGTACGTCTATTCCTCCGGTTCGGTTGAAGCGCAAAAGCTGCTGTTTGGTTACAGCGATGCGGGAGATCTGCAACCGCGGTTCAGCGGTTACTTTGATACGCACGTGGGGGCCAAGCGTGAAATCGCGTCATACCACAATATTGCCCAAGCTATCGGTCTGGAGCCAACTGAGCTGCTGTTCCTTTCCGATATCCATCAGGAGCTGGACGCGGCACGGCTAGCGGGCTGGCATACGTGCCAACTGATCCGTGACGCCGCCGATCTGCAAAGCCAACACCGGCAGGTTAAGCGTTTTGATCACATCGAGTTAGGGGAGTTTGTCTAATGAGTGGATTGACCATTTTTAGCGATAAAGAGCCGCAGCAGCCGTTATGGCAGAGCCAGGATGCGCAGGCTATCCAGCAGCAGTTGGCGCAAATTGGCGTGCGTTTTGAGCGTTGGCAGGCCGATCGCGAGTTGGGCGAGAACCCGCAGCCAGAAGCGGTGATCGCCGCCTATCAGCATGAGATCGACCGGCTGGTGGCGGAAAAGGGCTACCAGAGCTGGGATGTGATCAGCATGCGTCCTGACAACCCCCAGCGTGAAGTGCTGCGGGAAAAATTCCTGGCCGAACATACCCATGGCGAGGATGAGGTGCGCTTCTTTGTCGAAGGTGCGGGGCTGTTTTGCCTGCATCTGGAAGGGAAAATCTTCCAAATCCTGTGTGAGAAAAACGATCTGATTTCGGTGCCAGCCAATACTCGCCACTGGTTTGATATGGGCTCGGCCCCCAACTTCACCGCTATCCGCGTCTTTGATAATCCGGAAGGTTGGGTGGCCCATTTCACCGGCGACAATATTGCCGAGGCATATCCAAAGCTAGATTGAATCCCCTCACCTTAACCCTCTCCGACAAGGAGAGGGGACCGATCGAGCTCGCTGATTTTTCTGCATTCTACTGCCATCCTCGTTGTTCTTGCTCCCAACTTTCCGAAGTTGCACGATCCAACCACGCGCTCCGGGCAGCTCCCTCTCCCTGTGGGAGAGGGTTGGGGTGAGGGGGCAAAAAGTTATCCCAATGCGCGCTGGAAAATCCCGTCGGCAACCTGCTCTGGCGTAATGACGCCGCTATCCAACACCCAGCCGCTGATTAGCGCCGCAGGAGTCACATCAAATGCCGGGTTGTAGGTTGGCGCATTGAGCGGTGCCCACTGACAGGAACCAAAGCTGCCGCTGACGCCGGTGATTTCTTCGGCCGCGCGCTGTTCGATAGGAATGGCTGCGCCGTTGGGGCAATGAGGATCGTGCGTGGTATGTGGGGCGGCCACGTAAAACGGAATACGGTGGTAATGAGCCAGCACCGCCAGGCTGTAAGTGCCGATTTTATTGGCCACGTCACCGTTGGCCGCAATGCGGTCTGCACCTACCCAGACGGCATCGACCTGGCCCGTAGCCATCAGGCTGGCAGCCATGGAATCGCAGATCAAGCGGTAAGGAATGCCCAGTTCGCCCAGTTCCCAGGCGGTAAGGCGGCCCCCTTGCAGCAACGGACGAGTTTCATCGACCCAAACCTGGGCGATCTTGCCTTGCTGATGTGCACGAAGCAGAACGCCAATTGCCGTGCCCACGCCCGCCGTCGCCAGTCCCCCGGTGTTGCAATGGGTGAGCAGGCGACTGCCCGGCTTCACCCACTCAGCACCGTTATCGGCGATGCGATCGCACAGGGTTCGATCCTCCTCAACCAGGCGTAGCGCTTCCTCGGTCATTGCGCTCACCCAATCCGGCTGAGCCAAAGCCTGCTTCATACGAGCCAGATTGTTCATCAGGTTCACCGCGGTCGGGCGTGAGGCGCGAAGTGTCTGTAATGCCTGCTCCAGCTCAGCCTGCGACAGGCCACGCTCGGCCAACAGGGCGAGCAGCAGGCTGGCAGATAGCCCGATCAACGGTGCGCCACGCACCCGCAGGGCGCGGATATGCCCAACTAATTCGTCCACGCTGTCGCAGGGCAGCCAGCACTTTTCCTGCGGCAAAGCTTGCTGGTCGAGGATTTGGAGGCGGCTGTCTTGCAGGCTCAGGCTGGTGGTGTTAAGTGCTTGCATCAGTGGTTAAATCCTTGTGTGTTTCTTATTGCATCTGTGAACCCATTCTGCCAACATGACATCCGGATGTATAGACGTCCAAACGCTTTTGCGGCTAAAAATAAAAAATCATCGCTATGGGAAAGAACAGAGGGGTTGGGGGATGTCACAATATCGTACGTTTACTGCTGCCGATGCCGTTGAATACGCGCGCCAATATGGGCAACTGGCCGATCCACAGGCGCTGGTAAGTGCCGATGAGATCGGTGATGGCAATCTGAACCTGGTTTTTAAAATCCGTGATGCTGACGGCGTCAGCCGGGTGGTTGTCAAACAGGCGCTGCCGTATGTACGTTGCGTGGGGGAATCCTGGCCGTTGACGCTGGATCGGGCGCGTATCGAAGCGGAAACGCTGCTGATCCACGGGGCGTTGTGCCCACGCCACACGGTGCAGGTGCTGCATCACGATCCTGAGCTGGCGGTGATGGTGCAGGAAGATCTCTCTGATCATCACATCTGGCGCAGCGAGCTTGTGAAGGGGCGCTACTATCCGCTGGCCGCCGGGCAACTGGCAGAATACCTGGCGCAAACTCTGTTCCACACCTCTGATTTTTACCAGACCGCACAGCTGAAAAAGGCAGAAGTCAGCCGTTTCACCAACCCGGAGCTGTGCCAGATCACCGAAGATCTGTTTTTCAGCGATCCTTACCAGGATCATGAGCGTAATCAGTTTGATGAGGCGCTGTTGCCTCAGGTGCTGGCACTGCGTGATGACGCGGCGCTGAAGTTGGCGGTGGCCGGGCTGAAACATCGCTTCCTGAGCAAGGCTGAGGCTTTGCTGCACGGTGATATTCACAGCGGATCGATATTTGTAGCTGAAGGCAAGTTGAAGGCGATCGACGCCGAGTTTGGCTTCTACGGGCCGATCGGCTTCGATATTGGCACTGCGCTGGGTAATCTGCTGCTGAACTATTGTGGGTTACCTGGGTTGTTCGGCCCGCGTGATGCGGCGGCCGGGCGTGAGCAGCGGTTGCAGGATGTGCGTGAACTGTGGCTGATCTTTGCCGATCGCTTTCTGGCGTTGTGCCATCAACATAGCCGTGACGCAACGCTGGCACTGCCGGGCTATGCCGAACAGTTCCTGCAACAGGTATGGACAGATGCGGTGGGTTACTGCGGTACGGAGCTGATACGCCGTACTATCGGGCTGGCGCACGTGGCCGATCTGGACAGCATCACCGATGCGGAAATGCGTGTCGAATGTCAGCGTAATGCCCTCAATCTCGGCCGCGCGTTGATCGTCAATGCGCAGCACATAGAACATATTGATGCCTTGCTGGCGCGTATCCGCCAACATGGTTGAGCCAATCTGAATCTGCAATGAAAAAGGGGCGATCCTTAACGGTATCGCCCCTTTGGCATTTACGGCCGCTGAACGTTATGCAGCTTCAGTCTGCTTCTGGCGTTTTTCCAGCTTTACTGGCTTTACCGGCTGCTGCGCCGCCAGCGCGTCTGGCGCAAAGTCATCAACGTTGATTGAACGCAGACGGCTCTCTTCCGCTTTCACCAGGATCTTGGCTTCGTCGGCGCTGATTTTGCCTTCATCCAGTGCACGCTGTGCCAGACGATCCAGACGGGTGAACGGCAGGTTCTTACCGGCTTGCTTGCACAGGCGCTGGTGGATAGGTTCTGCGGCAATCACGTCCAGCAACGCGGCTTCCAGCAGGCCAACCGGGTTATGCTCGCTTGGCGTCAGGTATTGGCCACGGCCAAGGCGGCTACGGGTGGCCGAAGGCTGTTGGATAATCTTCGCCAACTGGTGGTCCAGCTTATCCGAAGGTGCGGTATGCACGCGGCCGAATGGGAACACCACCAGGCGCATCACCCCGGCGATAAAGCGGTTCGGGAAGTTGCGCAGCAGGTCGTCCAGCGCTTGCTCTGCCTGGTTCAGGCTGTCTTGTACGCCCCAGTGAACCAGTGGCAGATCTTCTTTCTGACGCCCTTCATCTTCAAAGCGTTTCAGCGTAGCCGAGGCCAGGTACATCTGGCTCAGCACGTCACCCAGGCGGGCAGAGATACGCTCGCGGCGCTTCAGGCTACCGCCCAGCACGCCCATGGAAACGTCAGACAGCAACGCCAGGTTGGCGCTCAGACGGTTGAGCTGCTGATAGTAGCGGCGCGTAGCGTCTTTGGTTGGCGTGCTGCTGGTGCGGCCATTGGTCAGGCCGAGCCACAGGCTGCGCATTTTGCTGCTGCCGACGTGGCCGAGGTGGCCAAACAGCGCCTGGTCGAAGCTGTGCAGATCGTTGCTCTGGGCAGCGGCCATTTCGGTCAGTACATAAGGATGGCAGCGGATCGCCCCCTGGCCGAAGATCATCATGGTGCGGGTCAGGATATTGGCACCCTCTACCGTGATGGCGATTGGCGCGCCCTGGTAGGCACGGGCCAGGAAGTTGGCTTCACCCAGCATGATGCCTTTACCGCCGGTGATATCCATCGCATCAATGATGGCCTGCTGGCCACGGTGGGTACAATGGTATTTGACGATGGCGGACAGCACCGCAGGCTTTTCGCCCTGCATCAACGCATAGGTGATCAGCGACGCGGCGGCGTCCATCACGTAGGTATTACCGGCAATACGTGCCAGCGGTTCTTCAATCCCTTCCATCTTACCGATAGAGATTTTGAACTGGCGGCGAATATGGGCGTAAGCGCCGGTCGCCAAAGCCACCGATTTCAGGCTGCCGGTGGAGTTGGACGGCAGAGTGATACCACGGCCAACCGACAAACATTCAACCAGCATCCGCCAGCCTTGACCGGCCATTTTTGGCCCGCCAATGATGTAATCGATCGGCACGAATACGTCGTTGCCGCGGGTTGGGCCATTCTGGAACGGCACGTTGAGCGGGAAGTGACGGTTACCGATCTCTACCCCTGGGGTGTTGGTTGGGATCAACGCACAGGTGATGCCAGGGGATTCGTTATCGCTCAGCAGGCGGCTTGGGTCATGCAGCTTGAAGGCCAGCCCCAGCACGGTGGCAATCGGCGCCAGGGTAATGTAGCGCTTGTTCCAGGTCAGGCGCATGCCCAGCACCTGTTTGCCTTGCCATTCGCCCATACACACGGTGCCTACGTCCGGGATGGCCCCGGCGTCGGAACCCGCTTCTGGGCTGGTCAGTGCGAAGCAAGGAATTTCGTCGCCGCGCGCCAGGCCTGGCAGATAGTGATCTTTCTGCTCTTCAGTGCCGTAATGTTGCAGCAGCTCGCCTGGGCCGAGGGAGTTGGGCACGCCGACGGTGATCGCCAGAATACCTGAGACACCCGCCAGCTTTTGCAGGACGCGGGCCTGAGCATAAGGGGAGAATTCCAGCCCGCCGTACTCTTTTTTGATGATCATCGCAAAGAAGCGGTGTTCTTTCAGATAGGCCCACAGCTCCGGCGGCAGATCGGCCAGCTCATGGGTGATCTCGAAGTCATTGGCCATGCGGCAGGCTTCTTCTACCGGGCCATCGATAAAGGCTTGCTCTTCTTCCGTCAGCTTAGGCTGCGGATAGTTGTGCAGCTTGTTCCAATCCGGTTGGCCGCGGAACAGATCGCCTTCCCACCAGGTGGTCCCGGCATCGATGGCTTCTTTTTCCGTGGTGGACATTGGCGGCATCACTTTGCGGAAGGCGCGCAGTGCAGGGGCAGAAAGCAGCGAGCGGCGCAGCGAAACGATGTTCAGCGGCAGTAGCACGATTGCCAGCGGTACCAGCATCCAGTAAGTCCAAAGGCCGATAGCGCCCATGGCCGCCGTAAAGGCCAACAGCAGCAGACTGCTGAGAGCCAGGTTCACTCGGTGATAAAACACCACACCAATGAGTGCGAGTAAAACAACGATACTAAGAACCATCATAAGAAGCTCCGAAGTAGTAAGAGGTCTGACCTGTTGTGTATATCTAATGGTTTTAGTCCATACCCATTTTTTTATCAATGTATTTACACTTTAATTACAACTTAAGTCACAAACTGACAGCATCAATTGTCAAAAAATCGCCGGGTCGGTTCACACTAGCGCTGTTTGCGTCGCAACGCTTCTAGGTTTTTCTGCAATCCGTTACACTGCGAGACGAAAGATTGACGATGCCACCGCAAAACAAGAGGCGATCTCTATGTACCACGATTTAATTCGCAGTGAACTGAATGAAGCGGCTGATACTTTGGCGAAATTCCTCAGCGATGATGCCAACATTGATACCATCCAACGCGCGGCAGTGCTGCTGGCGGATTCCTTTAAAGCCGGCGGGAAAGTGATCTCCTGCGGTAACGGTGGCTCGCATTGTGATGCGATGCACTTCGCGGAAGAGCTGACTGGCCGCTACCGTGAGAATCGCCCGGGCTATCCGGCCATCGCGATTTCTGACGTTAGCCATCTGTCCTGCGTCAGCAACGATTTTGGCTATGAATACGTGTTTTCCCGCTATGTGGAATCCGTAGGCCGCGAAGGCGACGTGCTGTTGGGGATCTCTACCTCCGGCAACTCTGGCAATATCATCAAAGCCATTGAGGCGGCCCGTGCCAAGGGGATGAAAGTGATCACCCTGACCGGCAAAGACGGTGGCAAAATGGCCGGTAGCGCCGACGTGGAAATCCGCGTGCCGCACTTTGGCTACGCCGACCGTATCCAGGAAATCCATATCAAAGCGATCCACATCTTGATCCTGTTGATCGAAAAAGAGATGGTTAAGGCTTAACGGCGAGATCAGCATTAAATATAGGGCGTGGCATCAAGCTGCGCCCTTATACCAATGTCAGTAGTCCTCAAGGGGTGGCAATCGATGTGTGAACTGCTCGGGATGAGCGCCAACGTACCAACCGACATCTGCTTTAGCTTTACCGGGCTGGTACAGCGCGGTGGCCGAACCGGGCCACATAAAGATGGCTGGGGCATTACCTTCTATGAAGGTAACGGTTGTCGCACATTCAAGGATCCCCAACCCAGCTTTAATTCACCTATTGCCCGCCTGGTGCAGGAATACCCGATCAAGTCCTGTGCCGTGGTCTCCCACATCCGCCAGGCTAATCGCGGTGAAGTGGCGCTGGAAAATACCCATCCCTTTACCCGTGAACTGTGGGGCCGCAACTGGACTTACGCTCACAATGGGCAACTGAAAGGCTATCGCCAACTGGCGACCGGCAACTTCCGTCCGGTAGGGCAAACCGACAGTGAATATGCCTTCTGCTGGCTGTTACATCAGTTGGCGCTGAAATACCCTCGCACTCCCAGCAACTGGCCAGCCGTGTTTCGCTATATAGCGTTATTGGCCGATCGGCTCAGAGAGAAAGGGGTGTTCAATATGCTGTTGTCAGATGGGCGCTTTGTGATGGCCTATTGCTCCACCAATCTTTACTGGATCACCCGGCGAGCACCGTTTGGCAAAGCCACCTTGCTCGATCAGGATGTAGAGATTGATTTTCAGCGGCAGACCACGCCGGATGACGTGGTCACGGTCATTGCAACCCAACCGCTGACGGGCAATGAAACCTGGCACAAGATAGCACCAGGCGAGTTTGCGTTATTTCACTACGGTGAGCGGCTGGCTACGGGCGAACGGGTTGGTGTTCGTCTCAAGCGTTGAGGCATATTGAGTCGGCTGGGCGCTATTCATGACCGGCTGTGCCATCACATATTGGCCATTGGCCACGCTAACCATCGGTGGCTGGCGGTTTTTGACGAAGTAGTCATACCCCGGTTTCAACTGACGCCAGAAGCTGATGTAGGTTGAAGAACGGTGGCGTTGCAGGTTCTGTTCGGTCATGCGGAACGGATAAATGCTGATGTCCACCCGGCTTTGCCCGTGGGCAAATGCCGCTTCAACGTAGCGATAGATATCGTCCATATAGGCGTTGGTCATCGCGTAGCAACCAATCGATTTGCATTCCCCGTGGATCATCAGATAGGCACCGGAATATCCCTGTGCTTTATCGTAATCATTAGGGAAACCGATATTGATGGCGCGATAATATTTGCTGTCTGGTTTCAGATGGCGGGTGTCGACGCTATAAAAGCCTTCCGGGCTTTTAAAATCCCCTTCACGGCGCTTCGGGCCAAGACCACCGGAGAAGTTACAGATAGAGAAGCTATTCACCAGGCGGAATTCGTTACCCATCTTGGCGTACAACTCCAGCTTGCGCTCTTCTTTGAATATCTGGATATAGACCGGTGAACCTAATAACTGCTGTGCAACCAAAGGGGACTGGGGAGCCGGGGCTGGCTCACTGGCGCTGCACGCCGTGATCAGCGGCGTACAAAATAGCATCGCAAACAACAGCGCGATTTTGCTCATTCTTAATTTATCCTGCTTATATTTATTTGCTGGCATATCCCCGCCGCCTTTCAAGCTGCAGCGTTGTTACCTGCGCTTGCTCACCCCAGTCACTTACCTAAGTAAGCTCCTGGGGATGAACAAGCTAGTCGCCTAGCTGCAGCTTGAAATTCATAGGGGGATAAAAACTAATGTAGCCAGCATGCCACTGACGAGATTTCGTATTTAACCCCGTCAGATTACCAGCGTGTTGTTTTTTAGCAATATGCGAAGTGTATAAAAAAACTACAATCTTCGGTAAAAGTGAAATGAACCCACGTTTTTAACGAGTAGTGTCAAGAGATAACAGGTATTTAATTGCATTTCCTCGACTCAGGTCACTAGATAGCACGGAAAAATTCTGTCGAAAATGTTAATATCTTGCCCATGCTGCATCGTTATTAATCGGTAATCAGTACAGGGATATTGTGTGAAATAGCAACAATTCTGCCATCGTTGATAGCAATGTTTTAACAATATGCGGTATTGGCTTAATCATTGGTCTGGATGTCGTCGGCCAGTGTGAATATTCAAGTTGGGCATGAGGTCATCGTGTTCATCCGGAGGGGGCTAGGGCCACCTCATCATCCTGCATGCTTTGTGCCTGCCTCTGGGTTGGTTGGGCGTGTGAAAATTCAAAACATCGTATAAATCCTATGATCAAAATAAAAAAAGGGTTAGATCTGCCAATCGCTGGGGCGCCTTCGCAGGCGATCCAGGATGGCCCAGCGGTCACGCAAGTGGCGCTGCTCGGCCAGGAATATGTTGGTATGCGCCCCTCCATGTTGGTACAGGTTGGCGATCGCGTTAAAAAAGGCCAGGCGCTGTTTGAAGACAAGAAGAACCCTGGGGTTTTCTTCACGGCACCGGCCAGCGGGCAGATCGCCGCTATCAATCGCGGCGAACGCCGCATGTTGCAATCGGTGGTGATTGACATCGACAACGGCGGCGAAGATCAGGTGGAACTGGCCTATTATCAGCAGGCCGATTTGCCGATGTTGGAGCGCCAGCAGGTTGAAAGCGATCTGATCGCCAGCGGCCTGTGGACCGCACTGCGTACTCGCCCATTTAGCAAAACCCCCCGTCCAGGTACCTCACCGCGCGCTATTTTCGTCAGCGCTATCGATACCCAGCCGCTGGCAGCGGATCCGTTGGTGATTATCAACGAGCAATTGGCGGCATTTAATGCCGGGCTGACGGTATTGGCACGCCTCACAGACGGCAAGGTACGCGTCTGCCACGCAGCGGGTACGCGGCTGGATACGGCTGCTGGATCGCAGATTGATTACAGCGAGTTTGCTGGCCCGCACCCTGCGGGGCTGGTGGGCACGCATATTCACTTCCTGGAGCCGGTCAGCCTGACGAAAACCGTTTGGCATATCGGTTATCAGGATGTGATCGCCATCGGCACCCTATTTACTACCGGCAAGCTGGATACCCGGCGCGTGGTCGCTCTGGCGGGGCCACAGGTGGAACAACCGGTGCTGCTGCGCACCCGTTTGGGGGCTAGCCTGGATCAACTGACAGCGGGCCGCCTGAAGGCCGGTGAGAACCGTGTGATTTCCGGCTCGGTGCTGAGTGGCTTCCATGCCAGCGGCCCGAGTGCCTGGCTTGGCCGTTTCCACAACCAGGTGTCGGTATTGCTGGAAGGCCGGGAGAAAGAGCTGTTTGGCTGGATTGCTCCGGCATCGGACAAGTTCTCCATCACCCGCACCACGCTGGGCCATTTCCTCAAGCACAAGCTGTTCGCTTTCTCCACCACCACCAACGGCGGTGAGCGTTCGATGGTACCGATCGGCAATTACGAGCGGGTGATGCCGCTGGATATTCTGCCGACCCATCTGCTGCGCGATCTGCTGGCGGGCGATACGGACAGTGCCCAGGCGCTGGGCTGTCTGGAGCTGGATGAAGAAGATCTGGCGTTGTGTACCTTCGTTTGCCCCGGCAAGTATGAATATGGCCCGGTGCTGCGCGAAGTGCTGACCAAGATTGAGCAGGAAGGATAACCGATGGGCCTGAAGAATTTTTTTGACAAGATTGAGCATCACTTCACGCCGGGTGGCAAGCTGGAAAAGTGGTACCCGCTGTTTGAAGCGACGGCGACGGTGTTCTATACCCCAGGCACAGTAACGCGCGGGGCTTCGCACGTTCGTGATGCCATCGATCTGAAACGCATGATGATCCTGGTGTGGTTGGCGGTATTCCCCGCCATGTTCTGGGGCATGTATAACGTTGGGCAGCAGACCATTCCTGCATTGCACCATCTGTACAGCGGCGATCAGCTGCAACAGGTGCTGGCGGGGGACTGGCATTACTGGCTGGCTCAGATGCTGGGGGCAACGCTCGGCGCCGATGCTGGCTGGATCAGCAAGATGGTGCTCGGTGCGACCTACTTCGTGCCGATCTACGCCGTGGTATTCCTGGTGGGTGGCTTCTGGGAAGTGGTGTTTGCGATGGTGCGCAAACATGAGATCAACGAAGGCTTCTTCGTTACCTCCATTCTGTTCGCCCTGATTGTGCCACCAACCCTGCCGTTATGGCAGGCCGCGCTGGGCATCAGCTTTGGTGTCGTGGTCGCCAAGGAGATCTTTGGCGGTACCGGGCGTAACTTCCTCAACCCGGCGTTGGCGGGGCGAGCCTTCCTGTTCTTTGCCTATCCGGCGCAGATTTCTGGCGATCTGGTGTGGACGGCGGCAGACGGCTTTTCCGGTGCGACTCCGTTGGCGCAATGGAGCGTCGGCGGAGTTCACAGCCTGACCAACGTCACTACCGGCCAATCCATCAGTTGGATGGATGCATTTATCGGTAACATCCCTGGTTCGATCGGGGAAGTCTCAACCCTGATGATCCTGCTAGGCGGGGCGATTATCCTGTTTGGCCGTGTCGCCTCCTGGCGCATTGTGGCCGGTGTGATGATCGGCATGATCGCCACGGCATATCTGTTCAATGCCATCGGCTCTACCACCAATCCGATGTTTGCCATGCCTTGGTACTGGCATCTGGTGCTGGGCGGCTTTGCCTTCGGTATGGTGTTTATGGCTACCGACCCGGTTTCCGCCTCGTTTACCAACAAAGGGAAGTGGTGGTACGGCATCCTGATCGGCGTGATGTGCGTGCTGATCCGGGTGGTCAACCCGGCCTATCCGGAAGGCATGATGCTGGCGATCCTGTTCGCCAACCTGTTCGCACCGCTGTTCGATTACCTGGTGGTGCAGGCTAACATCAAGCGGAGAAAAGCACGTGGCGAATGAATCTAAAAATGACAGCATTGGCAAAACGCTGCTGGTAGTGCTGCTGCTGTGTCTGGTGTGTTCTGTGGTGGTCGCAGGTTCTGCCGTTGGGCTGCAATCCAGGCAGCAAGAACAGCGGTTGCTGGACAAGCAGCGCAACATCCTGGACGTAGCCGGTTTACTGCAACCGGGAATGACTGGCGAACAGGTGAAAGCCACCTTTAGCAAGCGCATCGAACCGCGTTTGCTGGATTTGGACAGCGGCGAGTTTGTGCCTGGCGATGCGGCCGCCTTCGATCTGGCCGCCGCGCTACGCAGCGATGCCAAGAGCCGGGCGTTGACCGGCGAGCAGGATCTGGCCGGTATCCGCCGCCGTAGCAATCAGGCGGAAATCTACCTGGTGCGCGACGAAAGCGGCGCGGTGGACAAGATTGTGCTGCCGGTTTACGGCACTGGTCTATGGTCGATGATGTACGCCTTTGTTGCGCTGGATGCCGATGGCAATACGGTACGCGGGTTGAGTTTCTACCAGCACGGCGAAACCCCGGGCCTGGGCGGCGAGATCCAGAACGCCAGCTGGCGCGTGCAGTGGATCGGCAAGCAGCTGTTTGATGACAACGGCAACCCGGCTATCCGCATTGTGAAGGGCGGAGCGCGGCAAGGTGATATCCACGGTGTGGATGGCCTGTCCGGCGCGACGCTGACCGCAAACGGCGTACAGCATACGTTTAATTTCTGGTTGGGCGAGTACGGCTTTGGCCCATTCCTGCAGAAAGTCCGTGAAGGAGCGCTGAAAAATGGCTGATTCCAAAGAGGTTAAACGGGTCCTGTTGGGGCCGCTGTTTGACAATAACCCGATCGCGCTGCAGGTGCTTGGCGTCTGTTCGGCGCTGGCGGTGACCACCAAGCTGGAAACGGCGGTGGTGATGACGATTGCGGTCACCCTGGTCACCGCGTTTTCCAGCTTCTTTATTTCGCTGATCCGCCACCATATCCCCAACAGCGTGCGCATCATCGTGCAGATGACGATCATCGCCTCGCTGGTGATCGTGGTCGATCAGTTGCTGCGTGCCTATGCGTTTGAAATCTCCAAACAGCTTTCGGTGTTCGTCGGGCTGATCATCACCAACTGTATCGTGATGGGCCGCGCCGAGGCGTATGCCATGAAGTCGCCGCCGATTGAGAGCTTTATGGACGGTATCGGCAACGGCCTGGGCTATGGCGTGATCCTGATCCTGGTGGGCTTCCTGCGCGAGCTGGTCGGCTCGGGCAAGCTGTTTGGCATCACGGTGCTGGAAACGGTGCAGAACGGTGGCTGGTATCAGCCCAACGGCCTGTTCCTGCTGGCGCCGAGTGCGTTCTTTATCATCGGCCTGCTGATTTGGGGGCTACGTGCCTTCAAGCCAGCGCAGATAGAAAAGGAGTAACCGCCGATGGCTCACTATATCAGCCTGTTTGTGCGTGCGGTGTTCGTTGAGAACATGGCGCTGGCGTTCTTCCTGGGGATGTGTACCTTCCTGGCGGTGTCGAAGAAGGTCTCGACCTCGTTTGGCTTGGGGATTGCCGTGACGCTGGTGCTGGGGATCTCGGTACCGGTCAACAACCTGGTCTATAACCTGATCCTGCGTGACGGGGCGCTGGTGGAAGGCGTTGATCTGAGCTTCCTCAACTTCATCACCTTTATCGGCGTGATTGCGGCGCTGGTGCAGATCCTGGAGATGATCCTCGATCGCTTCTTCCCGGCGCTCTACAACGCTCTTGGGATCTTCCTGCCGTTGATCACTGTGAACTGTGCCATTTTCGGCGGCGTGTCGTTCATGGTGCAGCGTGATTACAACTTTATGGAATCCGTGGTGTATGGCTTCGGCTCCGGCACCGGCTGGATGTTGGCGATTGTTGCCATGGCGGGGATCCGTGAAAAACTGAAGTATGCCGATGTGCCAGCCGGGTTGCGTGGCCTGGGCATTACCTTTATTACCACCGGATTGATGGCATTGGGCTTTATGTCGTTCTCCGGCGTCCAGTTGTAAAGGCAGGAAGCATTTATGGAAATTATTTTAGGCGTGGTGATGTTTACCTGCATCGTGATGGTGCTGGCGTTACTGATCCTGTTTGCCAAATCCAAGTTGGTGAACACCGGTGACATTGCCGTTGAGGTTAACGGCGATCAAGACAAAAGTTTTACCGCCCCCGCAGGGGACAAGCTGCTGAATATGCTGTCCAGCCAGGGGATCTTTGTTTCCTCGGCCTGTGGCGGCGGCGGCTCCTGTGGCCAGTGCCGGGTGGTGATCAAAGAGGGCGGTGGCGATATTCTGCCAACCGAGCTTTCCCATATCAGCAAGCGTGAAGCCAAAGAGGGCTGCCGCCTGGCGTGCCAAGTTAACGTGAAGCAGAACCTGAAAATCGAGCTGCCGGAAGAGATCTTCGGCGTGAAGAAATGGGACTGCGAGGTGATCTCCAACGATAACAAAGCCACCTTTATCAAAGAACTGAAGCTGCGCATTCCGGACGGGGAAGATGTGCCTTTCCGCGCCGGGGGCTTTATCCAGATCGAAGCGCCCGAGCATGAAGTGAGCTATGCCGATTTCGACGTGCCGCAGGAATACCGTGGCGACTGGGATAAATTCAATCTGTTCCGCTACCGTTCGGTCGTCAAAGAACCGACGGTGCGCGCCTATTCCATGGCCAACTATCCCGATGAGAAAGGCATCATCATGCTCAACGTGCGTATTGCTACGCCGCCGCCGAGCAACCCGGACGTGCCGCCGGGCATTATGTCTTCCTATATTTGGTCACTGAAGGCGGGGGATAAGGTGACCATTTCTGGGCCATTTGGCGAGTTCTTTGCCAAAGACACCGACGCCGAGATGATCTTTATCGGCGGTGGGGCCGGGATGGCGCCGATGCGTTCCCACATCTTCGATCAGTTGAAGCGCCTGAAGTCGAAGCGCAAAATCACCTTCTGGTACGGTGCTCGTTCCTTGCGTGAGATGTTCTACGAGGACGACTTCAACCACCTGCAGGAAGAGAATGAAAACTTCACCTGGCATGTGGCGCTCTCCGATCCGCAGCCAGAAGACAACTGGACGGGCTACACCGGCTTTATTCATAATGTCCTGCTGGAAAATTATTTGCGTAACCATCCAGCACCGGAAGATTGTGAATTCTATATGTGTGGGCCGCCGATGATGAATGCGGCGGTGATCAAGATGCTGAAGGATTTGGGCGTGGAAGATGAAAACATCATGCTCGATGACTTTGGCGGTTAAATGCGAGCAGCAGGCGGCGAAGGAATGAAGGCTTGGATGATGGTGGTGGCGCTGGCCACCGCAGTGTTACTGACCGGTTGTGAGCCGAAACAGGAAAACCTCAAGGGTAAAACCATGGGGACGTCGTATTCGATCAGCTATCTCCCTGGGGACGGAACACCTTCGCTGGCAACGCTGCAAGCGGAGATCGACAAACGGCTGGTGCAGGTCAACGATCAGATGTCGACCTACCAACCCGATTCCGAGCTGAGCCGTTTTAACGCCAGCCGGGAAGTGGACAAGCCTTTCCCGGTTTCTGCTGCCACCACGGAAGTCGTGCTGGAAGCGCTGCGCATCAACCGTGTGACCGACGGCGCGCTGGACGTGACCGTCGGGCCGCTGGTGAACCTGTGGGGTTTTGGCCCGGAAGGGCGGTCGGAAAAAGTGCCGAGTGCCACCGAGTTGGAACAGCGCCGCAACTGGACGGGGATCGACAAGCTGGCGGTAGAAGGCAATGCGCTGGTGAAACGCATACCTGAACTGTATGTCGACCTCTCTTCCATTGCGAAAGGCTACGGCGTTGATGCGATTGCCCATTACCTGCAATCACAGCACGTCGCAAACTACATGGTTGATATTGGTGGGGAGGTCCGCACCCGTGGCCATAACGGCGAGAAGAAGCCCTGGCGCATTGCCATCGAACGGCCAACCGCCGGGGGGGAGCAGCAGGCGCAACTGGTGATCGAGCCGGGTGAGATGGCGATGGCCACCTCCGGGGATTACCGAAACTACTTCGAGCAGGACGGAGTGCGCTATTCTCATACTATCGACCCGCTCACCGGTAAACCGGTCCGCCACAATTTAGTGTCGATCACGGTGATCAGCCCGCTGTGTATGACGGCGGACGGGCTTTCTACCGGGTTAAACGTGATGGGGCCGGAGCGGGGTATGGCGCTGGCCAACCTGCTGGGGATCCCGGTGTTTATTATCGTGAAAACCGCCAAGGGGTTTGAAGAACGTTATTCCGACGCGTTCAAACCCTATCTGAAGAAAGGGTAGACGCTATGTTGACGATGTTTGCTGCATCCTTTGTGCTGTTTCTGCTGGTGGTGGGGGGGATGTCGCTGGGCTATGTGTTCAAGCGCAAAACCTTGCAGGGCAGCTGTGGTGGCATTACCGCGCTGGGGATGGAGAAGGTCTGCGATTGCCCGGAGCCTTGCGACGCGCGCAAAAAGCGCATCGCCAAGGAAGCGCTGCGCCGCGAAATGCTGGAAAAACACCGGATCCTCTAGCCACACAGGTTTTCCATGTAGGGGCGCTGCACAGCCCCTCACTCCAACCCTCTCCCAATGTACATACCGAGTACCTCATGAACACTTGTTTGGGGAGAGGGGGCTAGTCCGGAGTTGCGGTCAGGTGCCGGAGCTAATTTGTGGCACGTTCAGTCCCCTCTCCCTGTGGGAGAGGGTTAGGGTGAGGGGTGTCCCTTGTCTACACTCTCCATATTGAGCTTTTAATAATTGGCTGTATACTTATACAGTGTTATTGGAGGCGCGATGCGTAAAATCATTCATGTCGATATGGACTGCTTCTTCGCAGCGGTAGAAATGCGCGACAACCCCAGCCTGCGCGATATCCCGCTGGCTATCGGTGCCAGCGCCGATCGGCGTGGCGTGATCAGCACCGCCAACTACCCGGCGCGCCGTTATGGCGTGCATAGCGCCATGCCGACCGCCACGGCGCTCAAGCTCTGCCCGCACTTGACGCTGTTACCGGGCCGCATGGCGGCCTATAAAGAAGCCTCACTGCATATCCGTGAAATCTTTGCCCGCTATACCCCGCTGATAGAACCGCTCTCCCTGGATGAAGCCTATCTGGACGTGACCAACAGCACCCAATGCAACGGCTCTGCCACCCTGATCGCCCAACAGATCCGCCAGGAAATTGCCGCTGAATTGAACCTGACCGCCTCGGCGGGCATTGCCCCGATCAAATTCCTCGCCAAGATTGCCTCCGAGTTGAACAAGCCAAACGGCCAATACGTCATCACACCGGCCCAGGTGCCCGCTTTCTTGCAGCAACTGCCGCTGAGTAAAATCCCCGGTGTGGGCAAGGTCACCGCCAAACGGTTGGAAGAGGTTGGGTTAATCACCTGCGCCGATGTGCAGAACTATAATCTGGCCGATTTGTTAAAGCGTTTCGGCAAATTTGGCCGGGTGCTGTGGGAACGCTGTCAGGGTATCGATGAGCGTGAGGTTTCCCCCGATCGTTTACGCAAGTCGGTAGGGGTCGAGCGAACGTTGGTAGCCGATATTCATGAGTGGGAAGATTGTGAGGCGTTGATCGTTGAAAAGCTCTACCCAGAGCTGGAAATGCGGCTGCGCAAGGTCAAACCGGATCTGCATATCGCTCGCCAAGGGGTAAAATTGAAGTTCCAGGATTTCCAGCAAACCACCCAGGAGCACGTTTGGCCGGTGCTCAATATTGAGGATTTGCTCAACGTTGCCCGCCAGGCATGGCAGGAGCGGAGGGAAGGGCGTGGTGTGCGCCTGGTTGGCCTGCACGTAACGCTGCTCGATCCTCAGTTAGAACGGCAATTGGTACTGACGTGGTGATATTAAAATCGGGTGTGTTTAGTGCACAGCCGTAGGTACAATCGTTGGCAGTTCTTTGGGATTAAGACATTCAACGGGAAGAGTTAAAAATGGACGTGATTCAGCAAAAACCGGCCAAAAGATGGACATGGGCCGATTTACAAAGCAGCTATCGATTTTGGGGCCTGGTAGTTTATTTCACCGCGATTGTGACTAGCCAATATCTCTTTAATGCCTATTCGGCACTCTATATCCGGCAAACTGCAGATTTACCGATCTCGATGATTGGGGTCGCAGTTGGATTACAACAGGTTGGCATGCTGTTTGGAGCCTTGTTGGCCTGGATGGCCAGCCGGATGAAAAGCTATTATTTACTGTATCTCTTTAGCGGGTTGTATTTATTTGGCCTGTTTTTGTTCTGCTTTCATACCAGCAATCACTTTTTGATGATAACGGGAGAGGTCCTGATAGGGATGGGGCTAGGCGCTATCATGCTGATCGTTCCGGCCTTTATCGCGGGGGCAGTTGGCAGCGTAGAGGCATTTGTGCTGTCATTTGGCCTGATGGTGACGTTAAAAATGGTGTTTGGCTCATCCATGATGGCGATAGCCGGATGGCTTTTTGATATGGAGCGGTTATTTTCCAGCCCTGAGTACTTCTTTACCCTGCTATTGGTCCCCGTCATTATCGGGACTCTGTTCCTGCTGCCGATTAAGGCCTGTTTATTTAATTGCGAACCGCCTGTGCGGCAAGCAATACCACAGCCGGTCAAATACCGCGATCCTGCCGTGACTTTCCTGCTGTTCTTGGTGCCGTTTTACAATATTTACTGGTTGGTAAAAATCCACGGGGAGATCAGAAATTACACCCAATCCGCGGCTCTGCTAACGCCCAGAGGGGCTGGATGGTCAGCTTTTGTTACTGCCTTTGTCACGCCGGTGATATTTTCCACACTTAACGACAATCTACGCGCCATCATTGAAAGCCATGGGCAAACCGCAAGGTATAAAACCTGGCTGATTATCCTGTTTGCTTTCCTGTTACCACCTGTCAGTGCGGCGCTGATACAGTCGCAGATGAATGAAATCAACGGCAATCTGAAGCGAGAAGCACAACTGTCATAAGGAAAAATGGGCCCAGCTTTTAACCGGGCCCAATAACTTATCCGCGCTCAGGGATCGCTTTCAGCAGGGCGGTCAGCAGCGTCCAGTATTGGCCAACGCTGGCGATATGCACCTGCTCATCCGGCGAGTGAGGCCCGGTGATGGTCGGCCCAATCGACACCATATCCATCTGTGGGTAAGGTTTCTTGAACAAGCCACACTCCAACCCGGCGTGGATCACCATGATGTTTGGCGTCTTGTTGAACAGCTTCTGGTAGGTTTCACGCACCAACTGCATCACAGGAGATTTGGCATCTGGCTGCCAGCCTGGGTAGCCGCCTTTCGGTGCTACTTTGGCGTTGGCCAGTTGGCCTAATGCGGTCAGCATATCCACCACATAGTCTTTACCGCTGTCGAGCAGGGAGCGGATCAGGCAAATGATCTCGGCTTCATGCTCGCTGGTGGTCACCACGCCGACGTTCAGCGAAGTTTCTACCACGCCTTTCACTTCGTCACTCATGCGGATCACGCCGTTAGGGGTACCGTTGAGCAGTGCCACAAAGCGGTTCTGGCTGTCTGCGGTTAGCGCCTGCAAAGCGGTGGTGGCTGGCTCGAGCAGAACGGTAATGTTCTTCTCTTTGGCAGACAGTTCGTTTTGCAGCGTAGCCAGGAACTGCTGGCTCAGGGCTTTCAGCGCATCGGCTTTGGCGGCCGGAACGGCTACTACGGCAGAGGCTTCACGTGGGATGGCATTACGCAGCGTACCGCCGTTCAGCTCCAGCAGGCGCAGGTTCAGCTCTGGTGTGTGGGCAAACAGGAAACGGGCCAGCAGCTTGTTGGCGTTGCCCAGGCCGTGATGGATATCGGCACCGGAGTGGCCGCCTTTCAACCCTTTCAGGGTCAGTTTCAGCGTTTGGTAACCGGCTGGCAGTGCTTCACGTTGCAGTGGCAGGGTGGTGATGAAATCGATCCCCCCGGCGCAGCCCATGTAGATTTCGCCTTCCTCTTCGGAGTCGGTGTTGATCAGGATGTCAGCTTGTAACCAGTTTGGCTGCAGGCCAAAGGCACCGTCCATACCGGCTTCTTCCGTCATGGTCAACAGGACTTCCAGCGGGCCATGCTCTACGCTGTCATCGGCCAGCACCGCCAGCGCAGAGGCCATACCGATACCGTTATCGGCACCCAGCGTAGTACCGCGTGCCTTGATCCATTCGCCGTCGATATAAGGCTGGATCGGGTCTTTGGCGAAATCATGAACCGTATCGTTGTTCTTTTGCGGCACCATATCCAGGTGTGCTTGCAGCGCTACCGGCTTGCGGTTTTCCATACCTTTGGTGGCAGGCTTGCGCAGCAGAATATTGCCAACCTGGTCGCGCTCGGCATGCAGGTTCTTTTCTTTGGCCCAGTCGAGGATGTGCTGCGCTAGCGCTTCTTCATGGTAAGAAGGGTGCGGGATTGAGCAGATTTTGGCAAAAATATCCCACAGCGGCTGTGGCGAAAGTTGAGACAATTCAGACACTATAAGTCTCCTGTGACAGCATTTTCAGCAGGGAGTGAATGCTGTGCGGTTAGGGTGAGTGGCTATCTGTGCTTCAGGCACGTGAGCCTGAGAATATCATTTTATTTGCGGCTGTGCGCGTCCCGTATAACGCTGTTTATCGGCTTGGGTTCCCCGTTTTACGGGCGGTTGCGCAGATAAGCCACGCGGCTCGCCGCAAAGATATTCACAGGAAAAACGCATCAACTCCTCGGTTCAACTGGTATTCGTGGCGCGCAGTCTCTATAATCTCGCGCAACCTTTTTTCCCCCTGAACTACTGAGTAAGCCACATCATTGCTGGCTGGGACACCATTCTATGAGCGAAAAATACGTTGTTACCTGGGATATGTTGCAAATGCAAGCGCGCAAACTGGCTCACCGTCTGCTGCCTGCCGATCAATGGAAAGGCATTATTGCCGTAAGCCGTGGCGGCCTGGTGCCTGCTTCACTGCTGGCACGTGAGTTGAGCATCCGTTATGTGGATACCGTCTGCATCTCCAGCTATGACCATGACAACCAACGCGAAATGAAGGTGCTCAAGCGCGCCGAAGGCGATGGTGAAGGCTTTATCGTCGTTGACGATTTAGTGGATACCGGCGGCACCGCCAAAGCGATCCGCGACATGTACCCGAAAGCCCATTTCGTGACCATCTTCGCCAAGCCTGCTGGCCGCCCGCTGGTTGACGATTACGTGGTTGATATCCCGCAGGACACCTGGATCGAGCAGCCTTGGGATATGGCGGTGACCTTCGTGCCACCGATCGGCGGCCGTTAATCAGCCCCTGCTTCAAACGCCCGGCAATACCGGGCGTTGTTGTTTATGCAGCGGTTTCGTCAAATTCGGTAAATTCCCCGCCTTATACCCCCAGAGTTAGGTACACTAGCACCTAGATATCCCGGCTATTCAAGCCTTGATGTAAGTCTCAGGAGGCTGTTGTTACCATGGCACAGGCCAACCTTTCCGAAGTACTGTTCAAACCTTCATTTAAACATGTCGAAACCTCGACGTTAGTCACCCGTGCCCATCATGCGGTAGGTGCCGATATGCACTCCGCCTTGGAGGGGGACACCTATGGCAACTGGTATCGCATGCTTAACCATCTGCTGTGGACCTGGCGCGGGACCGATCCGTTGGAGATCAGCGAAGTGTTGGCGCGCATTGCGGCCTCCAACGCAGAACATAGCGACGATCACCTGCTGGATACCGTGGTCGGTTACCGAAACGGCAACTGGATCTACGAATGGGTGCGCCAGGGGATGCTGTGGCAGCAGCGGGCATTGGAGCAAAAAGATCCGCTGGTCGGCGGGCAATATTGGCTGAATGCCGCCAATCTATACAGCATTGCCGGTTATCCGCATTTAAAAGGGGATGAGTTGGCTGAACAGGCAGAGGTGCTCTCTAATCGTGCCTATGAAGAAGCCGCACTGCTGTTGCCATACCAGCTTAAAGAGCTGGAGTTCGCCATTGAGGGGGGAAGTTCCATCACCGGCTTCCTGCATATGCCAGATAACGGCCAGGCACCGTACCCAACGGTGCTGATGTGCGGTAGCCTGGATACATTGCAGACCGATTATCACCGCTTGTTCCGTGATTATCTGGCGCCGCATGGTATAGCGATGCTGACCATCGATATGCCGTCCATCGGTTCATCCTATAAGTGGAAGCTGACGCAAGATTCCAGCTTCCTGCATCAGCAGGTGTTGGCTCAACTGCCTTCCGTGCCTTGGGTTGACCATACGCGTGTCAGCGCCTTCGGTTTCCGCTTTGGTGCCAACGTGGCGGTGCGCCTGGCCTATCTGGAGTCGCAGCGTTTGCGCGGCGTAGCCTGCGTAGGGCCGGTGGTGCACAGCCTGCTGTGTGAGTTGAAGTGCCAGGACCACGTGCCGGATATGTATATGGACGTGCTGGCCAGCCGCATGGGCATGGCCAACGCCTCTGACAGCGTGTTGAAAACCGAGCTGAACCGCTATTCCCTGAAAACCCAGGGATTGCTGGGCCGCCGCTGCCCAACGCCGATGCTGGCCGCCTACTGGGATGACGATCCGCTCAGCCCAAAAGAAGAGTCGCAGCTGATCGCGTCTTCTTCACTGAACGGCAAACTGATCGCCATCCCGCGTACGCCGGTTTATCAGAGTTTCCATCAATCCTTACTGCAAATTTGTGATTGGCTAAGAGATAAAATGCGCTAACTGGTTGCTAATTTTTAACAGTTTGTTAAAAAGGGGGGACTACATTGTGGAGGTTGAAAAATGACGCTACCGAGTGGCCACCCTAAAAGCCGACTAATGAAACGCTTTGCCAGCCTGGGCCCTTATCTGCGCGAAGGGCAATGTGAGAACGACCGCTTTTTCTTTGACTGCCTGGCGGTCTGCGTCAACGTCAAGCCCGCGCCGGAAAAACGTGAGTTCTGGGGCTGGTGGATCGAACTGCAGGCCGATAATTCCCGTTTCACCTATAGCTACCACTTTGGTCTGTTTGACAAGGAAGGACGTTGGAACGAAGAAAAGATTAAAGATGCTGAAGTGAAAGAGAAGCTGGAAACCACGTTGCGCGTGTTCCATCGTCGGCTGGGTGAACTGCTGGCCACCATGGAGCTGAAGCTGGAACCCGCCGATGATTTCATCGAGCAGCCGATAAAACTCTCCGCCTAAATCAATTCCCCCGCAAATTTACGCCGAAATCGCGTTGTGCCTGTTGGCATAACGCGTCTCTCCTGTTACAACGTCCTTTGCATTCCTTTTAACTCCAACGGCAGAACTATTATGAACGGCAGCCAGACATTGGTTGTGAAATTGGGCACCAGCGTGTTGACCGGCGGTTCGCTGCGTCTTAACCGTGCCCATATTGTCGAACTGGTGCGCCAATGCGCCCAGCAACATGCAGCGGGTCACCGCATCGTTATTGTTACCTCCGGGGCGATTGCTGCCGGGCGTGAACACCTGGGCTACCCCGAGCTGCCCGCCACCATCGCTTCCAAGCAGTTGCTGGCGGCAGTGGGGCAGAGCCGGCTGATCCAGCTGTGGGAACAGCTGTTCTCGATCTATGGCATTCATATCGGGCAGATGCTGCTGACGCGTGCCGATCTGGAAGACCGCGAGCGCTTCCTCAACGCGCGTGACACCATGACCGCGCTGCTGGATAACCGTATTGTCCCGGTGATTAATGAGAACGATGCGGTTGCCACCGCAGAAATCAAAGTCGGCGACAACGATAACCTGTCTGCACTGGCTGCCATTTTGGCCGGGGCCGATAAACTGCTGCTGCTGACCGATCAGCAGGGCCTGTATACCGCCGACCCGCGTAATAACCCAGAAGCCGAGCTGATCCGTGAAGTGCACGGTGTTGACGATGCGCTGCGTGCCATTGCCGGTGACAGCGTTTCCGGTCTGGGTACTGGCGGCATGGGCACAAAACTCCAGGCGGCTGATGTGGCCTGCCGTGCGGGCATTGATGTGATTATCGCTGCCGGTAGCAAGCCGGGCGTGGTGGCTGATGTGATTGAGGGCAACCCGGTGGGTACCCGCTTCCATGCGCTGGAAACCCCATTGGAGAACCGCAAACGTTGGATCTTCGGTGCGCCGCCTGCGGGCGAGATCACCGTTGACGATGGGGCGGTAGAAGCGATGATGGCCCGTGGCAGTTCACTGCTGCCGAAGGGCATTCGCGATGTTAAAGGTGATTTCTCACGCGGTGAGGTGATCCGCATCCGCAATCTGGCGGGGCGCGATCTGGCTCATGGCGTCAGCCGTTATAACAGCGATGCCATGCGCATGATCGCCGGGCACCACTCGCAGCAAATCAGCGAGATCCTGGGCTATGAATATGGCCCGGTGGCCGTGCATCGCGACGATATGATCGTAAGTTAAGGAGTGAACATGCTCGAGCAGATGGGGAAAGCCGCTAAACAGGCTTCCTGGCAGTTGGCGGTACTGAGCACGGCGAAAAAGAACCAGGTATTGGCGGTAATGGCCGACATGCTGGAGGCTCGCAGCGAAGAAATTCTACAGGCGAATGAGCAGGATATGGCGCAGGCGCGTGCCACCGGGATGAGTGAAGCCCTGTTGGATCGCCTGTTGTTAACCCCAGCGCGTCTGGCGGCGATCGCCAACGATGTGCGCCAGGTCTGCCGCCTGAGCGATCCGGTTGGTCACGTGTTGGACGGCAATCTGCTGGACAGCGGCCTGAAGCTGGAGCGCCGCCGTGTGCCGCTCGGGGTGATTGGCGTGATCTATGAAGCGCGCCCCAACGTCACCATCGACGTCGCCAGTCTGTGCCTGAAAACCGGTAATGCGGTGATCTTGCGCGGCGGTAAAGAAACTCACCACACCAATCAGGCGACGGTGAAAGTGATCCAGCAGGCGCTGGAACAGTGCGGCCTGCCGGCGGCGGCGGTGCAGGCGATTGAAAGCCCGGATCGTGAGTTGGTGAATGAACTGCTGCGAATGGATCGCTATGTCGACATGCTGATCCCACGTGGCGGTGCCGGGCTGCATAAGCTGTGCCGCGAGCAATCGACCATTCCGGTGATCACCGGCGGTATCGGCGTGTGCCATATCTATGTAGACGACAGCGTAGACTACGACAAGGCGCTGACCGTCATCGAAAACGCCAAGATACAGCGGCCAAGCGCCTGCAACTCGGTCGAAACCCTGCTGGTTAACCGCACTATCGCTAACAGCTTCCTGCCCGCGCTGAGCGCGCGTATGGCCGCCGTTGGGGTAACGTTGCACGCCAGCGATAACGCCATGCCGTTGTTGCAGGAAGGGCCAGCGAAGGTGGTTGCAGTGGCCGCAGAAGATTACGATGACGAGTGGCTATCGTTGGATTTGAACGTGACGCTGGTGGACGATATCGATCAGGCCATCGATCATATTCGTACCCACGGCACCAGCCATTCCGATGCCATTCTGACGCGCTCGCTGAGCAACGCCGAGTATTTCGTCCGTGCGGTGGATTCCTCTGCGGTATACGTCAATGCCAGCACCCGCTTTACCGATGGCGGCCAGTTTGGTTTGGGAGCAGAAGTCGCGGTCAGCACTCAGAAACTGCACGCCCGCGGCCCGATGGGGCTGGATGCGCTGACCACCTATAAGTGGATTGGCTACGGCGACGATTTGGTGCGCAGCTAGGTTCAGGTTTAAATGATGCGAAAGGGCGCAGTGAGTAGATACTGCGCCCTTGTTGTTTCTGGCTATTGGCTCACTCGCCGCTTTTGATCATCGAGCCATCAAAGCAAACACCCCCCAGCCAAGGTATTCACGCGTGAACGCCACGTGGCGTTTTGGCGCTGTCGTCAACTGTGTCCGGACTTCCTCCGCCATGTCATCGTCGGGGTTTGCCTCTAACCACCGGCGCATCGTCAACCACATGGCTGCTACGTACCTGTCCCAACCTTCCTGATCTGCCAACACCATTTCTACGACGTCGTATCCGAGCGTGTCGAAAGAGGTGACAAGATCTGCCAGGGGGAGAAAGTCTGAGACGGCATTGGCGCCACACTCTTTGGCGATTTCTTCCGTCGGTGGCAACAGACGCCAGTAAGGTTCACCGATTAGCAGGAGCCCGCCAGGTTTGAGGCTTTTACTCAGCAGCTCGAGAGTCCCGGCGACGCCTCCAGCAATCCAGGTGGCACCGACGCAGGCCGCCACGTCACATTTTTCATCGGCTACGTAACCGGCAGCGTCGTTATGGATAAAATCGACGCGTTCGGTGACACCGAGTTCCTCTGCGCGCAGTTTGGCCTGTTGAGTAAATAACGGGCTCATGTCGATGCCAGTACCGGTAATGCTGTAATCGCGCGCCCAAGTACAGAGCATCTCCCCCGAACCGCTGCCGAGGTCGAGCACTCTCGTGCCGGGAGCCATACGTAATACTGCGCCTAGAGTGGCGTACTTCTCGGGCGTGAACGGGTTATGGATGCGGTGAGCACTTTCGCAGATAGTGAAAATACGTGGGATATCCAATGCAGAATTCCTTTCATTGATTTGTGTAATGTCAGAGGTTGCTGTGATTGCTTTTTCTGCCAGCAGGGCAATCAGTTTTCCTTCGAACGTTTCGCTGACTGGCCATGCTGCACTATCCGGGCCGGGGAGTACGGTGAGGCCGCAATCACCGATCAGGTGGAGATATTCTTCATCGTGCCAGGCCGTCATTTGGTTACCAAAGCGGGTGGCGTTACCATTTTCTTCGATGGCCCAGAACAACGTTGAGCTGGTCTGCGCCGTTTCATCCCAGGCGTGTTCCGTCAATAACAAGTGAGGCCTGACGAGAAACAGTCCTTGCGGACAGCGTTGCCAACTCGGTGCAGCCATGCCCTGACGCTTTACTTCATCAAAGGTATGCACTTCTGCCAGCAGCATGCCTCCTGGAACTAACCACTGTGCGCAACGGCTAAGCAAGGTATGGGCGTCCACCGCGCTGAAGACATTCAGTTCACCAAAGGTCATCATGATGAAATCGAACCGCTTCTCCGGGGAGTACATCCGTACATCCTGTTCGATATATTCAATGTCCAATCCTGCCACCTGTGCCTGCTGACGGGCATAGGCGATAGATGCTGGAGAGAAATCCACGCCGGTACAGTGAAAGCCTTGCTCTGTAAGCATGCGGGTGTAAAAGCCTGGGCCGCAGCCGAGATCGAGAATGCGTGCACCTGCTGGGAGCTGGCTGGTGATCCATGCCACCTGTCGTTCAATGACCGGTAGTTTCCGGCTGGCCCAGTCGTGCTCCTGCGACAAGTGGTTCTCCAGCATGCGTTGGCTAAACGCCGGATCGTTCCAAGGGATTTTGCTTTCATCTGGCGACAGTTTTATGAGGTAGGAGCCAGAAATAATCGTGTTGATGTCCATCACACTCTCCTTAGCGGTTGTCCAACTGGGCGCGAACGTTGTTCAGCCCGCTGGTATTGATGCGGTACGGTTGTCCATTGACGGACTTGATCAGCTTTTTGGTTTTGAGTTTTTTGAATACGGCGAGCGTGCAGTCACTGAGCAGCAGCCCTTCGCGGCTGTAGCATTCAACGGAGGTGACGCGGCCGGATGTATCGCGGACGTGCGCAATACGTCCACCTTTGGCGAGAACGTGTAAGGTACGTTGTTCCTGACGGGATAAATTCATGCTGAAAAACCTGTTAATCATCATGTGCAAAACGTGCAAACACGCAGCGGTGTCCGCATTCGATTTCGGCGCATTGATAATCAGTCCGGCCTGAAAAGGTCGGGAAGCTGATTATCGGATGATTACATTCTCCAGCATCAAAGCCTCGGTATGAGTTGAAAGGGTTTTACGCAACGATGTTAACACATGTTTTTTGTATGGGAATAAGCAGCCACTTAAAAGTGTGATCCTTGATACATCAACGCTAATGTTGTCGGGCGAGAGTGAAGGCGATCCAGCATACTGAATCGCACAGACTCGAACGATTAACTTAGGTCATGTAATGTTTTATCCACCGGCGGAGTTAGCGTGATATTCAGGAAATCCACCGATAACCCGCGACGTTCGGGCGTACAGCACATCACACCGATTTTCGCTGGGCCCTGCGGAAAATAACACAAGCGTAGCAGCGGCCAGTGATGACCCTCCGTTGAGTATTGTAACCGCAGGCTGTTGCCTTTGCGGGTCAAGCGAAGCCAGAACTCACGCGGATCACCCGTAAAGGTGCCGGTTGCCCAGTCTGAGTTCTCCAGCGTCAGCACGCTGCCGATTGCTGGTGCTCCGTCGTTAAACTCAATGCCGGCTTTAAGCCAGTGTTGGTCATCGGTCATGAACATGAGCCCGGCCTGGTCATACAGTGTGGTGAAGTCCGCGCGGACCTTAACCTGAAAAGTGAAGTCTTCACTGACGTCGGTGGCGAAGATGTGCCCTGAAAAACGCTCAAACCCGTACCAGGTTTTTTGCCAGAAGTCGGTTTTGTCATTTGTGACAACGCTTAACTTGCCGTTATCGCACTGCCATTGTTCGGGTTCATTAATCCAGTAAAAGGAATCAAGCATCGGTCCTCCCAGGGCCAAAAAATACACATTTGTCTACAGGAAATCAGTTTATGCTTTTGTTGATACAATGACTTCCCCCCGAACCCCATCGTCTTTCAGCGCTATGATGCGCCAGACCAGCGTCAAAAATGGGGCTGTCGGTATCATTATCGCCTTGGCTGGTGGTTCAAGATTAAATAATTCTGCAAGCAAGGACACAAATATTGATTGAGCGCAGGTAGCGACTCGTTTCAAGTTTGATAGTCTCTGATTGCCCATTGGTTAACCGGCATTTTTAACCAACACATAAATTCTAAAGCAACATTGTTATATTTCAGGTGGATAATAATGAAAATTGCAAGCCAAAAAATCATTGACGGCGAAAGATACCAGCTGGAATTTTATGATGGATTTGATCGCGGTTATCTCGATGAGTCTCATTGGCTTCCCTACTATCTACCGCAGTGGAGTAGCCGGGAGTTATCCTCACCCAGATTCGAGTTTTCTGAAAACGGCTTTTCACTTAATATCGAGCAAGATCAACAGCCCTGGTGCCCAGAGTTTAATGGGGAAGTCAGAGTATCTTCTCTGCAAACCGGTGTTTACTCTGGCCCGGTGGGGTCACTACTTGGCCAGCATCGCTTTTCGCCAGACTGCCGGGTGCGTCAGGCACAGGTGGCTGAGAAAAAATATCTGCCAAAATATGGCTATTTCGAACTGCGAGCCAAATGCCTTATTGCAGCAAACAATGTCGCTGCACTCTGGATGATAGGTTATGAAGATCTCCCCGAGCGGTCTGCGGAGATTTGCCTCTTCGAGCTTAAGGGGAAGAATATCCGTAAAGGCTACTCTCTGATTGGTTATGGGGTTCATCCCTTTGGCGATGCCCGCATTAGGGACGAATTCTATGAGGAGCCTGTTGAGATTGATGTCACTCTATTCAACACTTACGCCATTGCATGGACGGAAAACAAGATTGATTTCTTTATCAATGATCGAAAAGTGAGAACCATCAATCAATCACCCGATTATGAAATGCAGCTGATGTTAAATCTTTATGATCTTGAAAATAACAACGCAGAACATATGCGTTTTTATATCGACTATGTTGCCGGGTTCCGCTGTAACGACTTGTGAAGCCAAGCCCCATCGCCCTGTCCTCAGGGCGTGGTTTGCCTTTGTAGAAACAAGCGCTGCAACAAGGTCCGCTCTTGCTGTCCATTCATCCGCCCGCTTTGTTACGATCAATGATCAAGATAGAGATAGTGCATCCAGCTTGTCATGCGTAACAGCACCTTACGCATCACGGAAACATGGGTAAAGTGGTCGGAATATACCGCCACCTGGGCAAATATCCCGTCTGGCAAGGCATCAACATCCGCATTCGGCTCTAACTCAATCACCGCCAGCACGCCATCGGAGCCGGGTATCATGCTTAATGATTGCAGGGTTCCCTGCGCCTGGTACGTCCCGCTGGGAACGACGGGAAGTATGCTGGTCAGTCTCCCCTGAAATACCTGGCCAGGTAGCGCATTGAAGACGATCTCGGCTTGATCGCCCGATTTCAGGCGTAACAGCGAGTTTTGTCTGAATTGCGCGACGATTTGCCGTTTTTGTTGCGGGATAAACACCATTACCGGGCGCAATGGTAGCGCCGCCGCGTAAGTTCCTGGGCGGATAAGCACCTGGGTTACATAGCCATTACTGGGGGCGCGAACCACGGTTTGGTCGAGGTTGTATTTGGCTTCTGTCAACTGGGCACGTAGGCTGACTATCTGCGACTGTTCTCCGTTGACGACGCTGTTTAGTTGGCTTTTAATCTGTGCCTGTTCAGCCAATGAACTTTTCACCAGCGCATCCTGTGCCAGAAAATTTTGCCTGGCGTTATCAATGTCGCTTTCGGAGAACGGGTTTACCTTGGCCTGGCTTCCTTTAATATAGCGCTGGTAGTCTTTATATAAACGATCGCGTTCGGCAATCACCCCAGAGGTATGGGCGACGGCTTCATCTAATTGCCCCTGAAGCACCTGGATGCTATGGATTGCCGTCATTAAATCGGCCTGTAGCCTATCGACACGTGCCTGATATCGGGTCGGTTCTATTTTAAAAAGCACGTCACCTTTTTTGATAAAGGTATTCTGCTTATCAGTGACCTCACTGACGATGCCAGTCACCTGCGGGGTAATGGGAATGGAAATCACGGCCTTTTGCGCTTGAAAGGTATAGGGGTGGTTATAATTCATTAATAAAATCAGTGCACCTACTAAAACCACACCACCCAATGCTGCGGTGGGGACCGTCCATTTGTTTACCGGGATTTTAAATATTTTGAATATGCCATAGGCCAACGCAACATAGGTAAGAATAATGAGCAAGTCCATGGAGTTACTCCGCAGAAGGTGTTTTGGTTTCGCTGATGCTTTGTTCCAGCTCGGTTATTCTTTGCTCTAAGCGGACAAATGGATCTTGCTGGCCTTGCATGCCCCAACCGCGCTCAGGCCGATACAACGTGGCCCATATCCATAAAAAAGGCCACATCACGTGCAGAGTAAACAAACTGACCCAACCTGCGACATGGATCGCGTCCGCATGCGGATGATTGCGCGATTTTGCAATCAGATAAGGAATGTCATGGAGAATAATGATCCCATAAAAAATGACGAGGAAGACAACAATGAGTACGCCTAACGCAAAGTAGTTTAGGAACATGGTGGCCTCGGCTAAGTAAACTCACCCGACGGATTAGGTAAGTGCGCTATTGGTTGCGCCACCTTGTCTGTTAGGCGTGTATTAGTGGGTTATCATTGACTGTAGTGGATAATGATTTATGAATATTGATATTTTTCATCTACTCTGGCAGTGCCCGCCGAAAATGACATGTCGGTAGATAAAACACCTATGGCAACGCTAAAAGGATGTTTTTTCATATATCGTCTCGGTGGGGAGAGGTCAGTTCATAAAATATAGCACCATCCAAAAAATCTGGCGGTATGAGAACATTTTTGTTGGCGAGTTATCAGCAACCTTTGTCGATAACGGGGCTAAAATGGTAGTGTCTATGAACTAATTTCATAAGTTCTGTCCGAACAGGCAAGGTTTACATCAACCAAGGGATACGCATGCTGAAAGAAAACTTCAATGAGCTACAGGTTTTTCTCGTCGTGGCGAGGGAGAGAAGTTTTACCAAAGCGGCGGGTAAGCTGGGTGTTTCACAGTCTGCACTCAGCCACGCTATAAAGGCGCTGGAGGAGCGTTTAAACCTGCGTCTGCTAACTAGAACCACTCGCAGCGTTGCCCCCACGGAGGCGGGTGAGCGGATCATTGCCTGTCTCGAACCCCGTATTGCAGACCTTGAACAGGAGTTGGAAGCCCTCGTTCAACTGAATGGTTCCGCGTCCGGTAATATTCGGCTTTCGGCGGGCGAACATGCGGTGCGCAGCCTGCTATGGCCAAAGCTAAAGCCGTTTCTACGGCAATACCCGGAAATCAACGTTGAGCTGGTGGTAGATAACGGGTTTATCGATATTGTGGATGGACGTTTCGATGCCGGAGTTCGCCTTGGAGAAAGCGTCGATAAGGACATGGTTGCCGTGAAGATCGGCCCGGATATGCGTATGGTGGTGGTTGGCGCGCCAGCGTATTTCGCCACCAACAGCATTCCGCAGACACCACATGAACTGCAGGATCATCAGTGCATTAATATGCGTTTACCTACCGCAGGCGGTTTATATCACTGGGAGTTTGAGAAAGCAGGTAAACCGCTGCGCGTCAGGGTTGAGGGCCAACTGACGCTGAACTTGTTGTCGGAGAGAATCGACGCGGTGCTGTCAGGGTTTGGCCTTGCCTGTGTGCCAGAGGATATGGTCCAGGGTTTGGTCAAGTCAGGAGAGCTTGTTCAGGTGCTGCAAGAGTGGTGCCCCTCTTTCCCGGGTTACTATCTCTATTACCCAAGTAGAAAGCAGCATCCTCCCGCGTTTGCTCTATTGATTGATGCATTGCGCTGGGGTGATTAAATGGCTTGCAGGCAACCGCAAGCCAGAGAAACCTTAACGACCCACGCGTGCCTGTAAGGCGGCCGGATAACGTTCACCCACGATTTTCACCTTCTCCAGCGCTTGAGTAATCTTGAGCAAATCATTCTGGGACAGAATGAGATCTGCGGCCCCCAGATTCTCTTCCAGCCGATGCAGTTTGGTTGTCCCTGGGATGGGCACAATCCACGGTTTTTGTGCCAGTAGCCAGGCCAGAGCAATTTGCGCTGACGTCACGCCTTTCTCTGTGGCAAGTATTGTCAGCAGGCTGACTAACTGCTCATTCGCTTCCAGCGCCTCTGCGGCAAAACGCGGCACCTTGCTGCGGAAATCATCTTCACCGAATGTCGTGCCGGCTTTGATAGCTCCGGTCAAAAAGCCTTTGCCCAATGGGCTGAATGGCACGAATCCAATCCCTAACTCTTCTAGCACCGGCAGGATTTCCTGCTCAGGTTGACGCCACCACATTGAGTATTCACTCTGTAGGGCGGTAACCGGCTGTATCGCATGAGCGCGCCGAATGGTTTGCACGCCAGCCTCTGACAGGCCGAAGTGTTTGACCTTACCTTCAGCAATCAGATCCTTCACGGTGCCCGCAACGTCTTCAATGGGGACATCGGGATCGACTCGGTGTTGATACAGCAGATCGATCACGTCGGTTTTAAGCCTGTGTAGTGAGCCTTCCACTGCCTGGCGGATATGCTCTGGTCGGCTGTTTAAAATCTGCTGTTTGTTATCATCACCAAAGGTAAAGCCAAATTTAGTGGCGATAACGACCCGATCGCGCAAGGGTTTTAAGGCTTCGCCGACCACTTCTTCATTCAGATACGGGCCATACACTTCGGCGGTATCGAACAAGGTCACGCCACGCTCAACGGCTGCGCGGATAAGTTCAACGGCCTGACGGGTATCCGTTGCCGGGCCATAGCCGAAGCTCAACCCCATACAGCCCAGGCCCAGCGCTGACACTTCCAGCCCGGATTTACCGAGATAACGTGTTTGCATTCGGGAATTTCTCCAATTTTATGTCGTTAAACGTCGAGTTTGCGGCCGGTCAGCCGTTCCACCATGGCCGGATCGCGATGCGAGAAGAAAGCACTGGTCGCGCTTGCAGATGAACTTATGTTAGCGGGTAAAAGCAGGGAGATAATCACGGATAATAGGATAGGCACTATGAGTAGAATTCATCAATGTGGCCGTTTCGTGGTTCCAAGCCTCACCTTGTAAGGGAGGCCCAAATCCCAGCGGCTTTGCCAGTGTGCGATGAACTGCCTGGTAACGTCGGGCATATGGCGCAGTACCACCACGTTTTCGCTATTTAGTGTCTCAGCTGAGGGAGCATAGTTAAACGAGCCGGTTTCCACCGTCTTGCCATCGACAATAATCGTCTTGTCGTGCTGAATATGATAATGCCCATCGATGCGCATCTGTATGCCGTGAGTGGCCGCGAAGTTAATCGCGGTCTGGCTGGTTTTGCCCTGATTCCGGCGTTTGTCGACTACCACGCGCACCTCCACTCCCCGATTGTGCGCCGCTACCAGCGCCTGGGTGATATCGGGTGCCTGGAAAGAATAACCTATCATTTGGATGGACCGATGTGCGTGGCCGATAATGTTCAGCACCAACGCCCGCGCCGAGCCCTCCGGCGAAAACCCCACCTGCACGTTAGGAGCCGCATTGGCAGCGGCAGGCAAGGCGACGGCAGCGATCAGCACTAGCTGATTTATCAGGTTTTTAAACAATTCTGTGCTCCAAGGTGAACGCGGTAGGAATAACAAAGCAGCAGGCACTGGGCCAGGTTCGGTGAGTTTAACTTGGTCGCAGGGGGAATTTCACGACTAAACGGGTTGATCAATTGACCTCTATCAAAATAGTCAACAGTATGTCATTTGGATGCCTGGTATAGCTCAAGGGTAGAGCAGTTGGCTCTCCATCCGGCTGGACACAGGTTCGAGCCCTGTTGCCAAAACCTTTCATTTCTCCTGTTGAGATCTATCAATTTTATTTATTACTTTAAGGCTTGCGGCCACGGGTCGTGACAGCATTTTTGCTGTGCCTTTGCCCGTGGCATAAGTTTTGACTATCCTAACTGTGGTACGATTAGCGTGGTGATTCAATGCCATGTGGTTTAAAAGCATGACTTCTTTTGCTAGTGATGAGTGACTAGTAGAGAAATGCCTTTCCGTTTGATTGACCATTGATAAATAAGGATAGTTGTATAATGAAAGTTATCCGCTCGTTGATTAAAGCCACCACTGCATTTTCCCTCCTGGCCATCAGTATCACTTCAGCCTATGCAGACGTTATCCCTCTGGCCGGAGAGGTCCAAACCGATCAGTTCGCTGCGAAAGTGGTTTCAGTAGACCAACAAAACCGTGTGGTGGTTTTGGCTGGGGCAGAAGGGCATAACGTCAGTTTTAAACTGACCGATCAGGCAAAGGATTTAACCCATTTAAAGGCGGGGGATACGATTCAAGCCACGATAGTGCGCTCGCGTATCGTTAAACTTGATACCGATCTGGATAAGGCTGCACCGGCGATCACTAGCCTTTATGAAGAAAGCGATGCCACCAAGAACAATCCAAATCCTAACGTCAATGCCGTGCATCAGGTCAATCTGACCTTGAAAATCACTCATATTGATGTGAAAAAGCACGAGATCACCTTTGAAGGGCCTGCGGGGCGTAAGAAGGTCGTTTCTGTAGAAGATCCTGCTATCCAGGCGCGCCTGAAAGATCTGAAAGTGAATCAGAGCGTCGTAGTGACCTATACAGATTTGCTTGATATACGTGCTGATCACACAAAGAAGTAAGATTGATAAAGCCTTAACCGGTTTCCTACCTTGGGGCGCAGCATACTGCGCCCGCATAGATTAGCAATGAGCGACCTCTTCGCCAAGACGCTGGATAATATCCTGACGTAGCAGGAATTTTTGTATCTTGCCCGAGGCGTTACGCGGCAGGCTGTCCACCACCACCAGATGTTCCGGGTATTTGTATTTGGCGACCCGCTTGCGCCCGAAGAACGCGATGACCTCCTCCAGGGTGAGTGAACCGTAAGCGGCCTTTAGCACCACGTAGGCGCAGGATCTTTCCCCTAATCGTTCATCCGGCATGGCAACAATAGCGGCATCATGGATACGAGGATGTTGCATCAGGATATCCTCCACTTCGCGGCTGCTGATATTTTCCCCGCCACGCACGATAATATCCTTCTTGCGGCCAGTAATTTTAATGTAGCCGTCAGCGTCCATGCGGCACAGGTCACCGCTGTAGTACCAGCCATCCTCATCCAGCGCACGGGCGCTCAGCTCGGGCTCATCCAGATACCCCATAAATACGTTGGGGCCACGTGAGGCTTCTTCACCTTCTTCGCCGTAGGGGAGTGGATTGCGCTCTTTATCTACCACTTTGATTTCTACCCCAGGTGCGGCAAAACCGTCGGTGTTGAGCACGCGGGAAAGGGGATCGTCCAGGTTGACCACCGCGTGGGGCGAACTTTCCGTCGAGCCATAGACGCTGAGCAGTTTAATGCCCATTTGCAGGCAGTCCTGGGCAATTTTTTTCGGGATGGTGGTGCCGCCGCACAGGAAGAAGCGTAGCGATGAGATGTCGTGCGGCTGCTGTTGCAGGGTGCATAACAAGTCATAGACAAAAGGCGTTGCTCCGAGCACGCAAGTGCAGCGCTCTTGTTGCAGCAGGGCAAGGCAATCGAGCGGATTAAAGATATCGAGCAGGACGCTGCGTGCGCCAATCAGAAAGGGGGCCGTCACGCCATGCAAGAAACCGGTCGCATGCCCTAGCGGAGCGGGCATCAGGAAGGTATCCAACCAGGTAAGATTGAGTCGTGCGCAGTAGGCACGCTCGCTGGACAGAATATTGTTGTGCGTCAGCATCACGCCTTTGGGTTTGCCTTCGGTGCCGGAGGTGAACAGCACGGCGGCCAATTCATCGCCATGCACGTTGACCTGCTTGGTCAGTGGCGGAGTGTCTCGCAGCAACTGGCTCAGTGCGGGGGCGGTAGTTGCGGGAGAAAGCTTATCGACGGCCACCACCTCAAGCAGGCCCGGTATTTGATCGCGTAGCGGCAATATGAGGTCAATTGGGCGGGTGTTTCTGAACGAGGTCGGCGCGAACAGCACCTTAGCCTGGCATTTGTTCAGCACCCAGACCAACTCGGCCTCTCGCCAGGAGGGGAGCAGGGGAACGGAAACTGCCCCCGTTTTCAGGCAGGCCAGGTAGATCACGGTAAACTCACACCAGCCGGGAAGCTGAAATGCGATGCGGTCACCCGGTTCGATACCGCAGGAGATCAGCCATGTTGCCAAGCTACTTGCCGCGCGGTCGAGGGTGGCATAGGTGTAGGATGTTCCCCGATTGTCGATCACGGCAATCTTTTCCGGCATGGCCTGCAGGGTTTGATGCCAGTAATCGGCAAGCGAGGCATCGCCCCAAAAACCTTGCTGCCGGTATTTGGCCCGGCGTTCGGGATTGAGTTTTATCGTGACACTCATTGTTTATCTCTATTCATTATTTCTGGGGGGATGTTGAACTGTTCTGGTCCGGTAAACATTGCCCCTCACCCTAACCCTCTCCCGTAGGGAGAGGGGACCGATCGAGCGTGTTTGAAATTGTAGTGACTCACCTTTGATGAGTGGCGAGCGGTTTGCTGAGAGGGTCTCTTTACTGCCAAAAGTGCAAGGGCTATCAGCTCCCTATCCCTACGGGAGAGGGTTGGAGTGAGGGGCTGGCACGCTCTTTCAGGCAGACGCTCACCCGTAGCGAAACTCAACGCCAAACGTCCCCAGAGGATATTCCCACTGCTTAAGAATAGTGTCGCCGCACAGCACGCGGCAGGTCCCGCATTCCAGACAACCGGCGGAATCGAAATGGATATTGCCTGCGCTGTCTTGCTTATACAGCCCGGCAGGGCAGGCCAGCATCAGCTTACGGAACTCGTCCATATTGGGGTTATCCACCAGAATGATGTGCGGATGGCCTTCATTGACATGGAACTTGTTGATGCCCAGTTTGACGTCTACGTTGACCGGATTTTCGCTGCTCATAGCGCTGTTGCCCCCTTGATGCCGTCTTTCAATAAATTCATCAGCCCAATCTGTTTCACCCTTTTCATCAGAGCCTTACGCACGGGCTGAGTAGGGCTGCCATCGATGGTGAACATATCCCCCATGATGTCCGCAACCATGCGCGGATACTGGGTAAACAGGCGCGGGTTTTCCATGAGCGCAGGGATTTTGCGAAAGTGGTGTACCTCATGCATCACACAGTTTTGCTCCAGGGCGTGCTTATATTCCCCCAGGCTGCTGGCGGAAAAGTTCTGCCGCTGCTTGGCCGCGATGGCCGTATTGGCGGCGGCCTGTGCCGATGCAATGGCAAGATCCATGCCGCGTATGGTAAAGCCCAGGTTCAGGCAGAATCCTGCCGCGTCGCCGACGATCATCACGCCGCCGTCAGCCAGCGTTGGCACCATGGCCTTGCCGCCTTCCGGAACCAGATGCGCGCCGTACTCCAGCAGTTTTCCTCCCTGGATCAGTGGACGAATGGAGGGGTGCTGTTTAAAGTCCTCCAGCATCTGGGGTACGCTTTTCCCCGCGTGGCCAATCTCCCCCAGGCCGCATACCAGCCCTAAAGAAACGGAGTCCCGGTTGGTATAGAGAAATCCGCCCCCCATCAGGCCATTGGACGGGGAACCGGCAAACAGCCAGGCGGCCCCGTCATTGCCAGAGAGGTTAAAGCGATCTTCGATCACCGAGGGGGATAACCCGATCAGCTCTTTGACGCCTACCGCATAGTGATGTGGTGAAGGGGGGGGCACCAGGTTAATCGAGCGGCCGAGCATGGAATTCACGCCGTCAGCCAGGATCACTATGTCAGCCTTCAGGATATCGTCGCCCGCCTGCACACCGGTGACTTGATTACCTTCCCGTATCAGCGCGTCGACGCGGACACCCGAGATAAACTGTGCTCCGGCCTGTTCGGCTTTTTCCATCAGCCAGGGATCGAACCGGTTGCGCAGCACGGTATATGACGCCTGGGCGGCAATGTCCGGTTTCTCGCTGTGGAAATCGAGCGTGACGGCGCTTTCTTCCGTCATGAATGAGATCTTTTCGCGGGTGACTTTACGTTCTACCGGCGCTTCCTCAGCGAACCCGGGCATAATGCGTTCCAGGCTATGGGCATACAAGCGCCCCCCGGTCATGTTCTTACTGCCAGCGCTGTTGCCGCGTTCGATGACCAGCACATCCAACCCGGCCTGCGCCATCACGTAGCTGGCTACGGCACCAGCGACGCCAGCACCGACCACGATGGCATCAAATTTATCATCCGACATGCTTATGCTCCCTATCCCGCCGCGGGTGTGCGGCGGGATGCGTGCGGTGAATCAAAGGGTTAATGACCTAATTGGTCGATCAGGGCTGGGACCACTTTGTAAATGTCGCCCACCAGGCCGTAGTCGGCATAGTTGAAGATCGGGGCGTTTTTGTCCTTGTTGACCGCGACAATGATCTTGGCACCGTTGCCGCCGACCATATGCTGGATCTGCCCGGAAATGCCCAACATCAGGTAGAGATCGGATTTCAACTGCACGCCAGATACCCCGATATAGCGCTCGCGTTCCATCCAGTTTTCGCCCTCGGCGATAGGACGAGAGCAGCCAACTTCTGCTCCTAACAAGGCTGCCAGCTCATGGACCATTTTCAGGTCGTCCTGTGCAGCCAGCCCACGTCCGACACCAACCACGCGTTTGGCCTTGCTGAGATCGACGCTGCTCAGCGCTTTGGCACGGCGCTCCTTGCAGAGGATTTCCTGACGCGGGGCAACATAGCTGAGCTGAGTGACCAGACAGTCATGCGCCGGGTCGGCAGCGGCAGGCTCCACCACACCGGGAGCCAGGGTGATGATAGCGGTGGTGGAGTTGATCTTTTCTTTACCAAAGGCCAATCCACCATACATACGGTGTTCGGCGATGAAATCAGCCCCGTCGACGTGCACGGCGGTCACATCGTTCACCACCGCAGCGTTCAGCAGTACGCCCAGGCGGGCGGTGAGTGCTTTACCACGTTTGGTGGCAGCCATCAGCACCAAGGCCGGAGTTTGTTCGCCGTTCACCTCTTTCAGGATATCCGCCAGGGTCTCAGCATAATTTTCAATGCGCTGCAGCGCGGAGGTTTTCTCCAGCACGTAGATGCCGTCTGCACCCAGAGACTTGAGCCGGGCAACCTGTTCGCTGTCCTGCACGAGGGCATAAACATGCTCGCCCCACTGGCGTGCACCTGCCATCAGTTCGCCGTAGCGCTCAACGTTGTCGCTGAACACCCATACGTTTGTCAGTTTACTCATGATGATTTTCTCCAGTCGTGGGTTAGTTCAGCGCTTTTTTCAGATGGTCCGCCAGCTCGGCAATAGCTTCCGGCGAGTCGTTTTCCAGAATGATGCGTTGACGCTGTTTCTGTGGCGGTACGGTGATCTCGACCAGCTCGGCCAAAGGTGGCGTCTGGCTCCAGGCGATATCATTGGCTTGCCACTGATTGACCGGTTTTTTCCCGGCGCCGAGGATCGCCTTCATTGTCGGAATGCGGGGAACGTTAATATCTGAGGTTACGCAGATCACCGCTGGAAGCGGCAGTTCAAGCACTTCTACTTCTTCTTCGAGCGTGCGCTCAACCAGCACACGGTCACCGGCAAACTGGATTTGGCTGACGGCATTAACGGTAGGGAGCTGTAAGATCTCCCCAACCAACAGGCCCACCTGTTGTGCATACAAATCCCCGGAACCTTCACCAAACAGCATCAGGTCAAAGCCGATTTTATCTGCGGCGGCGGCCAGTGCGTGTGCGGTATCCATCGGCAGCGCGTTTTCCAGTTGTGCATCCTGCACCAGATAAAGCTCATGAGGGCCGCGCGACAGCACGTCCTTACGCACCTTGGAGTTTTGCAGCAGCGAGCCGCCCACGCAGAGCGCGGTAATCTGGTCGTTCTCGGTGGCCAGTTGGGTGGCGGCCTCGATCGCATTCAAATCGAACTGGCTGATTTTGGCTTCGGCGTGATCGAAATCGAGCGTACGTTGTGCGGTAACCACAATATCTTGCTCTTCGGGGACCAGCTTAAAGCAGGTTATTATTTTCATGATATCTCCTGTGGGTCGCTCGCTGGCGGCAGAGAGCGTTCTATCAGCGGAAAGGACAAAAAGCATGACAATATATTGCGAGTGCGCAGGGGGATTTACGACTGGATAATCTGTTTTTGTTGCTAACAATCTTGCAAAAAAACGGCTAACAACGGATGGATTGCCGTGCGGGAAAATGGTTTGCCAGTGAGTAAGGTAAGCCGGCAGCGCGAACGTCGTGATTTAATTTTCGTGCCATCTTGCATGCGGGGCAAACTATCTTGTTTTAGTCGTCTGGGCTCATATTGTATATTGTTTTCTGTCGCTCTATTTTAGCCACTGATCATTTTGCCAAAGCCAACTGTATTGTGTGGAGGTTGCCATGTTTCAGCGCTGTTTCGATAATAAAAAAGAAGCCCTTTTTGCGCAGGGGATGACGCCAAAACTCTCACGGTTCGTCATCAGTGACGATCCCAACTGGGAGTCTGGGCATCATGTGCATAATGATGAGAGCGAGCTGATTTACGTTAAGCAGGGGGTGGCCAGGCTGGTCATCGACTCCTCTTACTACGTGGCACACGCTGGTGATATCGTGGTTATTGAGCCTGGCCGACTCCATGCGGTAGCATCAGACTGCACCTCTCCGGCTACCACCTATACCTGTGCCGTCCATGGCTTCAAGTTTCAGGACTGGGAAGAGAATCAGATTTTACAGCCTCACTCCTGCCCGGTAGTTTCCGTTGGGCAAGGGGGAGAGGTGATAAAAACGATCCTTCATGAACTCGGTGTGAGGCTACCCCAGCAGAAAAACGAGTTAACCTCTTCGATTTACGATGCTTATGGTTATGCCCTCACCGCGCTGTTTTATGAGAACTTTAAAAACGCTTACCGTTCAGAGTTGGGATACATAAAGAAAGATGTGCTGGTGAAGGATGTACTGGTTTATTTGAATAATAACTATCGTGAAAAGATTACTCTCGAGCAGTTAGCTAAAAAGTTTCGCGCCAGTGTCAGCTATATTTGCCATGAGTTTGCCCGCGAATATCATATATCACCGATTAATTACGTTATTCAGCGCCGGATCACCGAGGCCAAGTTTACGCTGACCAATACCGATAATAGCCTCAATGAGATCGCATGGCGGGTAGGGTACGAAAACGTCGACCATTTTGCCAAATTATTTATGCGCCATGTCGGTTGTTCCCCAAGTGATTATCGTAAACAGTTCAATAATAACTTGGCAGAACCGGCGTGTTTACCGGGTTGAATTCGCTGGTGGTTTATTGATAACTCGCCAGGAGGTTGGCTTATTGACTGCCTCCTGGCGTTTTATTACCTTATTTGCTCTGGTAGTCTTTCAGGATCTGGCGGCCAGCAATATAAATCATGATTTCATCAGTGCCACCGCCAATCCTTTCGCAGCGCACGTCACGCCAGAAGCGGGAAACGCGAGCCTCATCCGTATAGCCCAGCCCGCCCATGATCTGGATGGCGTCATCAATCACTTCCATCGCCGTACGGGCGCAGTGGAGCTTACACAGCGCGGCGCTGGTGCGCAGTGACTGTTTTTGATCCGCTTGCCAAGCGACTTTCATCACCATATTACGCATGTTGTCGACCTTGATTGCCATCAGCGCCAACTTTTCCTGGATCATCTGGTTATGGCCGATCGGCTTGCCGAAGGCGATACGCTGGTTGGCATAACGGGCGGCATCTTCAAACGCGCACTCGGCGAAACCGGCGCTGCGTGCGGCGTTGATCAGGCGTTCCATTTCAAAGTTGTACATCACATTGAGGAACCCCATGCCTTCTTCACCCACCATATCGCTCTCATCCACCTCAACGTTATCGAGGTAAACTTCGCAGGTGCTCAGCATGTGCCAGCCGATCTTGTGCAGCGGATTGACCTTAATGCCCGGCTTGTTGGATTCCATCCACCACAGGGTGAAGGCCTTCTTCGGATCTTTGGGCTCAGGGTCGCGTGCCAGTACCAGCATGTACGGGTATTCTTTCGCACCGGTGATAAAGGTTTTTTGCCCGTTCAGATACACCTTGCCGTTTTTACGGGTGTAAGTGGTGGTCGCGGCGCTATTGTCCGAGCCTGCGCCCGGTTCGGTCAGGGCCAGCGCATAGGCCGGATCGCCGGTGGCCAGCGTGCTTTCTGCCGTCTTGCGCAACTGTTCGGCCGAACCGAAACGGCGCATGCTGTGAATACATTGGCCGTTGGTGATCAGGAACGCCGGTGCGCCACATTTGGAGACTTCCATCAGCGCCAGCATCTGGGTGACATAGTCCGCCGGTATGCCGCCGAACTCTTCTGGCACACCTAACAGAGAAATACCGCTATCGGCGAGCGCGCGCATAAACTCGGTAGGGTAGGTTGAGGTCTGATCGCAGGTGCGGAAATACTCTTCCGAAAAGTTATTGCCGATCAGTTCCCGAATACTGGCAAGCAGCAGTTCCTGCTCTTCAGTTAAAGAAAAGTCCATAGCCTTACTCCTTTTAATATACCGCTTCAGGTAAAGTGAAACCCATTACGCCGTCGATAAACAGTCTCTTGTCCATCAGTGTTAACTGTGGGGAAATAACCGGGGCGAAATCCATTTTTGCCAGAATGTCTTTTTCCAGATCCACACCGGGGGCAATTTCAACCAGGTGCAGGCCATCAGCTTTGAGCGTAAAAACGGCACGTTCGGTGATGTAGCGCACGTCTAATCCCCGCTCGAGCGCGATTTTGCCGCTAAAGGTGATTTCCGGTAATTGCTTGATAAATTTTTTGACGCGTCCTTCCTGCACAATATTCAGCTTGCCGTCGGTGATGTCGGTTTTTAAACTGCCGGCGGTGAGGGTGCCGCAGAACACAATCTTTTTTGACGTCGCGCTGATATCGATAAAGCCACCGGTCCCCATGATTTTGCCGTTGAATTTATGCACACCAACGTTGCCCTGTTGATCTACCTCGGCAAAGCTCAGGTAACAGACATCCAGCCCACCTCCGTGGTAGAAATCGAATTGGGAGGTCATATCCAGGATGGCTCGGGTGTTGACGTTCGCGCCGAAGGCCACACCCTGAGAGGTAATGCCGCCGATGGGGCCGGTTTCGACCGTCAGCACGAAATCATCGGCACACCCCTCTTCGCGGGCGACCAGGCCGATGCCGTCGGCAATGCCCACCCCAACGTTGCCCACCGCCCCTTTACGCATCTCAAATAGTGCACGTCTCGCTACCAGTTTGCGCTGGTTAAGGGGCAGGGCGATTTGGGTGCTGTCATCGAGCACGAAATCGCCGGAAATAAAGCGGTTTACCGGGGCGCCGCCATACAACTGCGTCTGCTGTGGATCGACCACCACGATATCAACCAGATAGCCAGGGATACGCACCGATTTCGGGTGCAGCGTCGCCTTCTTGACCATCTTTTGCACCTGCATCATCACGATGCCGCCGTTGTTGTGCACCGCTTGGGCAATCACCAGCGCATCCAGATACATCACTTCGTCTTCGAACGAGGCATAACCTTCGCTGTCGCAGGTGGTGGCGCGAATAAAGGCGACATTGGGCGCAATGGCCTTGTAGTAGAGATATTCCTGGTTATCGATCTCGACCAGCTTGATAAGATCTTCTGTGGTCACCTCATTGAGTTTGCCGCCTTGCTGGCGCGGATCGACGAAGGTACCAATACCGATATCGGTTAAAATCCCCGGCTGGTGCGCCGCTGCGGCCCGTAGAGTCTGGGTTAACACGCCTTGGGGATAGTTGTAGGCCGCAATTTTGTTCTGCTCGGCCAGATCGGAGATGCGTGGGGACTGTCCCCAATGCCCGCACAATGCCCATTTCACCAGTCCAACCTGTGCCAGCGGGCTGATGCCGCGATCGGCTCGGTCACCTAACCCTGTCGGGCTGATTAAAGACAGGTCACGCGGGGTTTGCGTAGTTTGATATTTTTCTGCCAGCGCGGTAATTAAGGTGGTGGCCTCCAGAATACCGCCACCGGCCCCTAATACGCACAAGGTGGCTTCGTCAGGAATATAATTTACCGCCTCTTGTGCCGATAATACCGGGACTCTGCCATTGATTCTTTTCGGTTTTACCAGATCCATAACTACTCCTGTTGATGACCGATGCATTTATTTTATTTTGCGGGCAACTCAACCCGCACGCAGGCGTGCGGATACCGCAATTAAGCTGTATTAAAATTGAATGCTTTTTTTAGTGACTTGTATTATTCGGCGGGAATACTATTATTCCCACCGACAGTAATATCAGTGCACCACTGAATTAATGCAGTATCGTTAATATGGTGCGTAAATCCGTGACAGAGATTTGCCCTGGCGCGGAGGCTTTCTTGACTGCGCCAAAGGTGGCCGCTGAGCCGAAGGTTTCGCCCGCTAACCGGGACACAATGCCGGTTTTGGCCATCGACATGGTGATTATCGGCCTGTTGGCATGTTTTTCATGCATTTCCAGCGTCGCGGCCAGCAACGTCAATACGTCACTCTTGTTTTGCGGCATCAGGGCGATTTTCGGAATATCGGCTCCCAATTCCTGCATTTTGCACAGGCGCTTGACGATTTCCTCCTGCGGCGGCGTTTTATGGAAATCATGATTCGACATGATGACTTTAACGTTCTTGTCGTGGGCATGGGCCACGGCCTCTTTGATCAGTTCGTCACCGGTAAACAGCTCCAGATCGATCATATCGACCAGGCCGCTGTCCACCGCAGCCAGATTGAGCGCGATATAGGCCTGTGGGGGCAACGCCTGCTCACCGCCTTCCTGGGCGCTGCGGAAAGTGAACAGCAGCGGCTTGTCGGCAATGATCTCTTTGATCTGACGTGCGGCGGCTATCACGTTGCTGAGCGTGGCGACATCCTCAAAATGATCGACGCGCCACTCCAGAATATCGAAATCGGCGTGACGATAATCCTGCGCTTCAGCCACCACACTAGGGATATCTTTACCCATCAGCGAGACAATGATTTTTGGCGCGCCTTCGCCGAACACAATGTTTTTTACGGTTATGGTTTTCATTTTTACCTTTTGCATGCTCTTTTGCCGCAATCAATAAGGTGGTGATTCAAGCCCATCACCACGCGCTACGGGAATGCTACGCCTCGAATCCCATCACCTGCTTAACGTATTCCAGTGGGAAATCCTTGCCAGTCCACAGCTTGAACTGTTCGGCGCCTTGCCATAACAACATGCCGTAACCGTCCACCGTTTTGCAACCTGCCTGTTGGGCCATTTGCAGCAACTTGGTCATGTGCGGGTTATATACGCACTCCGTCACCAGCAGTTCCGGGCGCAGCAGGGTGATGTCGCTGACGATACTCTCGTTTTCCAGCGGCTTCATCCCGACCTTGGTGCCGTTAGTCAGGATGTCCGCGCTGGCGATGGCGCGGGCAAACGCTTGCTGGTCTGCCAGATCGGTCACGGTCACCTTACAATCGGTGTTGTCGTTGACCCGTTTGGCAAAGGCGAGCGCCTGATCAAAGAACTCGTCCTTACGATTAAACAGCTTGATCTCTTTGATGCCTTCAACGGCCGCCTGCGCGCCGATAGCGGTAGATGCGCCACCCGCGCCGACCAGCACCATGGTTTTACCCTTAATATCAAAACCGGTTTCCTTGATGGCCCGAATATGCCCGGTGCCGTCGGTGTTATAGCCGCGCAGGTAGCCGTCGTCGTTGACGATGGTGTTGATAGCACCAACCAGTTTGGCCGCTGGCGTTAATTCATCAACATACTGACAGGCAAACTGCTTGTTAGGCATCGAGACGCCGGTGCCGCGCATTTTTAACGCCTTCAGCCCTTCAATCGCGCTGGCGAAGGTGGTGGTATCGACTTCGAAAGCCATGTAGGTAAAAGGTAGCCCGACTTTTTCCAACGCTTTATTTTGCATCTCTGGCGATAAGCTGTGTCTGATCGGATAGGCCATCAGCCCGATAAGCTCATATTTTGCGGTTACATCCATTCTAAACTCCTTGTCTAACCATGTTCGTGTGGGGCGCAAACCTGCGTAATCGTTGTTTTGGGTTATTGGAAAAAGCGCTCGCCCAATCGCAGGTCACTTTGCGGGACTTTGAATACTCTGTAATAGCGAATGAAGACGATGATGGCGGTAACAAATGCCAGCAGGGCAAAGGCAATATCCAGCAGGATGATGTATTGCAAGCCAATATTGGAGAGGTAGCCGGTAATCAACGGGATCAAGAAGTTGGCTAACCCGCCCATCATCATATAAACGCTGGTGACCTTGGCTTTGCTTTTCGGGAAAAACTCCGACATGACGGAGACGCCAAGCTGCAATATCCCACCGGCGGCAGAGAAACCAATCGCAAAGGCGCCAAGGTTACAAACCAGCGATGAGGGATACAGATAGATAATGGTTGCCGCGATCACCGAGACACCGGCGTTAAACACATTGGCCCATACCGGGCGCACGGTGCTTTTTAACAGCAGGGCGAAGATAAACACGCACATCAGCGAGCCAAGGCTATACCAGGAGATGGTTTTCAGCGCATCGGCCTCCGCCATACCGGCAAATGCCATTGCGTATTTCGGCATCCAGACCACGATCACGTAGAAGGTAGAGAACGCGGCCACGCCAAAGATAACTGAGGAGACACCCTCCAACCAGGCCAGCGGCTTGCTGTTCATCTGCGGCAATTCTTTAGCCACGGAGGCATCAACCAGCTGGCTGGGGAACTTGCTTTTAAGCAGCAGTAACGTGATCAGGACGAACAGGATCCCCGGGATAACCATCGCGTAGCCGTACCAGATGTGGCTGACCAGCAGGTAGCTGACCAGCATCGGATAGAACATCTGGCCGAAAGAGACCATGGCTTTCACCAGGATCACCGCCGAGCCGGAAGTCTTGGGATAGCTCTCCATCAGGGCAGGATAGCCGCCGGTATCAAGCGCCGCATTGGCAACGCCAACGCAAACCGCCAGGCCAAAGGCGACAATCAGATTAGGGCTGGCCGGGATACCAAAGAAGAACAGAATATACAGGGCGACGCCGATTAAAATGGCGGCGCGGCGGCCAAACTTATCCGATATCACGCCAAAGAACAGAATGCTGACTAGTCGACCCAACCCAATACCGGATATCAGGTAGGCAATGCCCGCGTTGTCGGTGCCGAACTTCTCGGCCAGTGGGGTCATGTTTTGCGCCAGCGTAATGACGCTGGCACCGTGGAGAAAATAACTCAAATAGATACTGATGACCGCTAACAAAAATGGCGCTTTGAAGGCCTTGCTCTGGCTCATACTGTTCTCCGCTTGTCGCTAATTTTTTACGTTATCTAGATCCAGGGGACTTGTTGTTCTGGTGGCCTTTCTTTTTCATCAATCATTAATCATTGCGGGAAAGTAATGGGTGAAAATATCCCGATAAGTCACACTGCGGTAAATAACTTGGGTCATGGATAACCGCCAATACACCGGCAACCTGACGTGTGCTGAGTATAGGTAATGCAGTAAGTGATAAATACGTAATATGCCGTTTTAGTTTTCAACTTTATTGCAGACAAAGATGCTGAGGCGGCGTTTGATGGTGTTACTGAATTGTGCCGAAATTTCGCCTGCTAAATTAGGTCTGGAGGGCTGTTATCAGGGGATGGCCATTTAGGAACGACGTATACCTACGGTAATTAACAAGCTCTTTACTTTGTCTGGGTGGCAGCCGCTAGCGGAATACTGTCTCATATTGCACGGGGGCATAATAATATTGTATCTGGTGTGGATTAGAGGAATAACAGCACATTCCTCAACCGGCTCACTATACGTAGGGGCGCTGCATGCAGCGCCCGTTTAACGACATGTTTGGGGTGAGGTTAAAACTGTAGGATCAGTTGATCACTTGGGCTATCTTGAAGGGATTATTGGCCTCTTTATGGCTACGGTAGCCAATGAACAGCGCCAACAGAAAGCCACAGGCCGCGATACCGGTATCGAACCACATAATGTTGGCGATACTGGTTTCGGAAATCTTGGCGGTAATCAAAGGAATGGTGAACGTTGCCAGGCTGCCGGCGCTGTAATAAATGCCGGTGGCTTTGCCTTTCGCGTGGGGAAGGCGGGTCGCCATCAGCGTCAGCCCTAGTTGCATGACCCCACCTGCGGCAGAGAAGCCGATAACAAAGGCGAAAACCATCACGACGTACATGTTGGGATACAGGCAAACGGTGAGTAAGGTAATGAAGGAGATAAAGGTATACAGCATCAGAAAGGTGGTTGATTTAAACCTTTTCTTTACCAGCCCGGCGGTGATGAACACGCACATCAATGATCCGATGGTGTAGATGCTCAGCAGCTTGATCGACATCGTATAACTCATACCCGCCACAAACTGGCCATACTGCGCCAGCCACTGGCTGATCAGGTAAAAGGTGGCCATGGCGATATAGCCATATAAGGTATAGCTGATGAGATCAACGGTGGAACAGCGACGGTTCTCATCTGCATTGTTATCGGCCTTGGCGGCCATGCGTTGCACCGGGTGAGCGGGGAATGGGCAGCGCAGCAGGAACAGGCCGTTGAGCAGCATAATGCCAGCAGCGATCAGGAAGGACCAGCCAAACCAGACCTCAGCCCAGACCAGTAGGCTGATTACCATCGGCAACAGAAACTGGCCGCCGGAGACAAAGGCTTTAATCAGGATATTGGCGGTGCCGGGCGACTTGGGGAATGCTTCCATCAGCGTAGGATAGGTGCCCGAGTCGAGAAAACTGTTGGCGACGCCAGCTAAAAAACCAAATACATAAGCGATAATAATCGTGGGGCTGAGAAGAATGCCGAAAAAGAAGCCTAAATAGCACAGGATCCCCAGAAAAATAAAGGGCCTGCGGCCAAAACGATCGGATAACATGCCGGTGATTAATAACACACTGAGCCTGCCAATGCCCAAAGAAGAGATGACGATCGAGATGCCTGCGGCATCGGTGTGCCATTGTTCTGCCAGATAAGGCATATTCAAGCTGATTAATATCACCCCCATACCGTGCACCAGATAATTCAGATACAGCCCCAAGGCCGTTGGTACATACTTGTTTTCCATAGGTTGTTGCTCAGAAACTCGTTCATAATAAATAATTCGTGCCGGGAAAAACGGCTGGGCACGAGATTGTTACAGGCGTTAGCCTGCTGTCAGGAGTGATAGTCAGTCAAAACTATTGGCAGGCGGTGTTGATAAGCCGTCCTTATAAAATCCCGTCCAGGTTAACGAGCGCGATGTGTCCTATTAGTTTGGATTAACATAGCCGCTCTAGATCATAAGCATAAAGCTGTGCGGCGACCGACTGATAAACTTTCCATTCCAGATAATCACCTTGGGCGTAGACAGCCAGGAAGGACGCATAATCGGGGAAGAAGCGCATGGTGTTATTACCAATGCGATTGTTGATCTTGTCGATGATGGCGTTGATGTGGTTTTTTCTTTTTTTAATCATTTTTGTGAATGTATCAATAATAGCGGCCGGTATTTCACTTTCACCACGCTCCCATTGTTGCCATGTCGCTAAAGTGTTGTCAGGTGAAATATAGGTCGCACATTCTTCGACCGTCATAAAAAAAAGCTGACGCAGTGCCTGCAGTTCTAAATGATTCATGATGACGCAGATCCACGTTAGAGAAAACCATGCAGAATAAATAGCATTATTGGGCATTTTTCGTCTTGAACAGGCTCACACTATTGGGTGCAATATTATTTGTTGCCGGGGTGTGAATATATTACCGCATTATGGCTTTTTAATTGGCTTAAATGTAAAGCCGTATTGCCGGATGCACCTGGTGGCCAGGGGGGCTTTCTGGCCAGCGACGTATCGACACAACGTTGACCGCTTTCTGGATCAAGGGAAGAGAGAAATTACATATATGAAAATTCAAATGTGTCATTGACTTGAAAGCGCCTGCGGGTATGATTTATCCACCGATCGTAATGGAGAGACCGATGACCCTGACTTCCTTGCAACTGTTCAAAATCCTGTCGGACGAAACTCGCCTGGGTATCGTGTTGCTGCTCAAACAGTTGGGTGAACTGTGCGTGTGCGATCTTTGTACTGGGCTGGAAAAGTCGCAACCCAAGATCTCACGCCACTTGGCAATGCTCAGAGAGTGTGGGTTGCTGCTGGATCGTAAGCAGGGGAAGTGGGTGCATTATCGTCTTTCCCCGCATATTCCTGCCTGGGCAGCCCTGGTTGTTGAACAAGCCTGGTTGAGTCAACAGGACGAAGTCCGCACTATGGCACGTAAGCTGGCAGCGGCGAATTGCTCCAGCGAGGGTAAAACCCTGTGTAGCTAAATTTTTTGCGCAAATACATATGAAAATACATATATAAATGTGAGGTGATAAGTATGTTATTGGCTGGGGCGATATTTATCCTGACCATTGTGCTGGTGATCTGGCAGCCGAAAGGGTTAGGGATTGGGTGGAGTGCCACACTTGGCGCGGGGTTGGCCCTGCTCACCGGCGTGGTGCAGATTGCCGATATCCCGGTGGTATGGAATATTGTCTGGAATGCTACGGCGACCTTCATCGCCGTGATCATTATCAGCCTGTTGCTTGATGAGTCTGGTTTTTTCGAATGGGCTGCGCTGCATGTCTCCCGTTGGGGAAACGGGCGGGGGCGTCTGCTGTTCACTTACATCGTTTTACTAGGCGCAGCCGTGGCGGCTTTGTTTGCCAACGATGGTGCAGCGCTAATCCTTACCCCCATAGTAATAGCCATGCTGCTGGCACTGGGATTCAGCAAAGGCACCACGTTGGCGTTTGTCATGGCTGCCGGGTTTATTGCTGATACCGCCAGTCTGCCGCTGATTGTGTCCAATCTGGTCAATATCGTTTCGGCAGACTTCTTTGATCTGGGGTTCACGCAATATGCTTCGGTGATGGTGCCTGTTGATATTGCTGCGATTATCGCGACGCTGGTGATGCTGCACCTGTTCTTTCGCAAGGACATTCCGCCGACCTATGATCTCGAACGACTGAAACAACCGGCGCAAGCCATTAAAGATCCGGCCACGTTCAAAACTGGCTGGGTGGTATTAATCCTGCTGTTGGCGGGTTTCTTCGTGCTGGAGCCGCTCGGCATTCCGGTCAGCGCTATTGCTGCCGTGGGGGCGCTGATCCTGTTTGCGGTGGCCAAAAGAGGTCATGCCATCAACACCGGGAAGGTGCTGCGCGGTGCGCCTTGGCAGATCGTCATTTTCTCGCTGGGGATGTATCTGGTGGTTTATGGCCTACGCAATGCCGGATTAACGGAATACCTTTCCGGCGTGCTGAACCTACTGGCGGAGAATGGTTTATGGGCTGCCACGCTTGGCACTGGCCTCCTGACCGCATTCCTGTCATCCATTATGAACAATATGCCAACGGTGTTGATTGGCGCGCTGTCCATTGAGGGGAGTGCTGCGTCTGGGGTGATTAAGGAGGCCATGATTTACGCCAACGTTATTGGTTGCGATCTGGGGCCCAAAATCACGCCGATTGGCAGCTTGGCAACGCTGCTCTGGCTGCACGTGTTGTCGCAGAAAAACATGACGATCACCTGGGGATATTATTTCCGTACCGGAATCATCATGACCGTGCCCGTGTTGTTGGTCACGCTGGCGGCCTTGGCGTTACGTCTATCCATCACTTTGTAGCGAGGAACATCCATGATCACGATTTACCACAACCCTGCCTGCGGCACTTCGCGTAATACGCTGGCGCTCATTCGCAACAGCGGTACAGAGCCAACGATCGTCCATTATCTGGAGACTCCACCCAGCCACGCTGAACTGGTGAAACTCATTGCAGACATGGGGATCAGCGTGCGGGCCTTACTGCGTAATAACGTGGAACCCTACGAGCAGTTAGGGCTGGCAGCAGACGTCTTCACCGACGAGCAACTGATCGATTTTATGTTGCAGCACCCGATTCTGATTAACCGGCCGATTGTAGTGACGCCGCTGGGGACCCGCCTATGCCGCCCCTCCGAAACGGTGCTTGATATCCTGCCCGATCCGCAAATAGGGGCATTGGCCAAAGAGGACGGCGAAAAGATTGTTGATGGCGCCGGCCAACGGATTAAGTAAATAAGGAGGCGCGTCAGCGCCTCTCTATTTTCCCGTTTATCACCCCGTCTTTGTCGTATTAAACGGGGGTTTGGCGAACCACACCAGTAGGGTCAGCATCAGGAACACCCCGGCAGAGAGATAGAAAATATCGTTGGCCGACATCAGCAGGCTCTGTTGGGTAATTTGATCGTTGATATAGGTCGCGGCTTGCTGCTGATTGAACCCCAGATTTTGCAGATGGTGATCCAGGTTGATCGCAGCGGGGTTGAATTGCGTCACTGACTGCGTCAGCTGCGCATGGTGAAATGACTCCCGGTGGCTCCACAGGGTCATGGTGAGTGACGTGCCGATCGAGCCAGATAACGTCCGGAAAAAGTTGCTCAGGCTGGTGGCCGCAGCGAATTTTTCTGGTGCGAGCCCTGACAATGAAATGGTGGTCAGCGGCAGGAAGAAGCATGCCACGGCGAAGCCTTGCATCAGCTGCGGCAGCACCACGGCAGTAAAATCAATCGCCGGATTAAACGTCATCGCACGCCAGTAGTAGCAACCGGCATACACGATAAAGCTAAAGGTCACCAATACCCTCATATCAACACGATCGCCGTAGCGGCCAATCAATGGCGCGATCAGCAGCGGCATCAGCCCGATGGGGGCATAGGCCAGCCCTGCCCATACCGAGGTGTAATCAAACACCGTCTGTAGCAGCTGCGGCATCAGCACAATTGCCCCGGCATAAATCAGATACGCGCAACTGATACACAGGACGCCGATGCTGAAGTTACGTGAGCGGAACAGGCTCAGATCGATGATCGGGTTATCGTTGGTGGCTTCCCAGATAATCAGCAAAATCAGCGCGACCACGGCAATCACGGCCAGCACAATCACGGTGGTAGAGCTAAACCAATCGAGGTCTTTGCCTTTATCCAACATGATTTGCAGGCTACCCACACCTAGCACCAGCAGGCTCAGGGCGAACAGGTTGATTTTTACCGGCTCGGTGGGTGTTTCTCTTCCTTTCAGTATCCATGCGGTAATGGCAACGACGATGATACCGAATGGAACGTTGATTAAAAATATCCAGCCCCAGTCGTAGTTATCGCAAATATAGCCACCAATAATCGGGCCAAAGATCGGGGCGATAATCACCGTCATCGACCACAGCGCCAGCGCGATATTACGCTTCTCCGGCGGGTAGTTACGCAGCAGCAGGCTTTGCGATAGTGGGATCAACGGGCCTGCGACCAATCCCTGAATGACGCGGAAAAAGATCAGCATATCGAGATTGGTGGAGAACCCGCAGCATAGCGACGCCAGTGCAAACAATGTCACCGAAGCTAAAAACAGCTTACGCTCGCCGAACCGTTGCGCCAGACGCCCGGTTATCGGGATGGAGATCGCATTGGCGACGCCAAACGAGGTAATCACCCAGGTTCCTTCGTCCGTAGAGGCACCCAGGAACCCGGAAATGGTGGGAATGGCGACGTTGGAGATGGTGGAATCCAACATCTGCATAAAGGTCGCCATCGATAGCGACAGCGTCACCAGGATCAATGACCAGCCTTTTAACGGCAGCAGTGTGTTGTTGCTCATAAGTCACATCGCATTGGCTTTGATGATGTCTTGGATTTCCTGGTCGATACTGGAGGTATCGAGCACCAGCGCCTGGCTTTGGTAAGCCGGTTTCTGGCGTTGGGTGGTAGATAGGGCAGGGCCATTGGTATTGTTTTCGCGCAAGGTCACCGTGGTGGATAAGCCAATCCGCAGTGGGTATGCCTTGAGCTGTTCTGCATCCAGGGTAATACGCACCGGCAGGCGTTGAACCACTTTGATCCAGTTACCGGTGGCATTCTGCGCGGGCAGTACCGAGAACGCGCCGCCGGTCCCCATATTGATCCCTTCAACCACGCCGTCGAACACCACATTGCTGCCATACAGATCGCTCACCACGCTAACCTTTTGCCCAATGCGCACGCCGCTGAGCTGGGTTTCCTTGAAGTTGGCGTCAATCCACAGTTGATCGGCCGGGACGATGGATAATAAGGCCTGGCCAGCGCTCAGCGTTTCGCCCACCTGCACATTGCGTTGAGCAACATAGCCGGTCACCGGGCTGCGAATTTTGGTGCGCTGTAGCGCGAGCCAGGCTTCGCGCATTTGTTCTGCCGCCAACAGGATGGCCGGCTGCTGTTCAAGCGTGGAGTTCTGGATCAGGGTACGATTGCTGCGATATTGCTCGATAGCGACGTCCAGCGCCGCTTTGCTGCTGCTAACGGCATTACGTGCATGTTGCAGGTCTTCTTTTGAAAAGGCCCCCGCTCCCATCAATTGGGTACGACGCTGATAATCGGCCTGCGCTTGCTGATAAGCGATTTTAGCCTGGGCAATATTGGCGTTATATTGTGCGTCGTTGACATAGATCTGTTTGGTTTTTCTGACCGTTTCCGCCAGCTTATTTTTGACTTTTTTAAAGTTGAGGTTGGCATCGGTATCATCTAAATTGACCAAGACATCCCCTTGCTGGACTAAATCGGTATTGGTGTAATTCACGCTGACCACGCTGCCGTTAACCTGCGAAGAAATAGTGACTTGGTTGCCCATTACATAGGCATCATCGGTGCTTTGCACATTGCGCGAATTGAAATACCACCAGGTTGCACTGGCCATAGCCGCAATAACAATCACCATTAGAAAAATGAGCAGCCATTGCTTTCTTTTTTCTAATGGTGTTTTCACCGGGTTACTGTCTGGCTGCGGTAAATGTGGCATGGAAAACCCTTGCTTGTCTGTTTTAGGAGCAATAGCAAACCATTACGCTGCTGTGGGCAATAAGCTCAGCGCGTAATTTATTCATTGAATGGCTTGGTTAATCACCTTCAGCTTAAAGCGGCATAGGCCTACGGGAAGAAACGCTGAAAGTTCGTAGTGATTATAAAAGCGGGCGTTGCCGTAACACAGCAGAGACATCGGAAATCGTTGCAGGCAGCGTCCTACACGTGAAGTCCACCCCGCAAGTACAGGAACAGGGAGAGAGGGCTGAATATGCCACAGATTGACTTCTACACCTGATTTCGACTCCGTACAGCGCCCTCTCCCTTTGGGAGTGTTGGGGTGAGGGGACAACAGCGAATTAGAACTATAAACAGGGTTATGCTATAAGCTCGTAGATAGCTTGAAATCCTTAAGATATTTCGTAAGCGAAGAAACATCGTTGACAAACGCTGCCCGTGTTTTTTATATGACCAGGAAACGACAATGAGTAAAACCAAGTCTTTGAGCGCCGTAATTGTTGACGACCATCCATTGGCTCGTATGGCGATCAAGAACCTGCTGGAAAGTGAAGGCATTAGCGTCATTGGTGAGGCAGGGGACGGGGCAGAGGCGCTGCTACAGGTGGCGCAGCATCAGCCAGACGTGGTGATTGTCGACGTCGACATTCCCATCATGAGCGGCATTGAGGTGGTTGAAAAGCTCAGAAAGCAGCAGTTCAGCCAAATCATTATCGTGGTCTCCGCCAAAAACGATCTGTTCTACGGCAAGCGTAGTGCAGATGCCGGGGCCAATGCCTTTATTAGTAAAAAAGAGGGTATGACCAATATCATCGCCGCGGTGCATGCTGCCCAGCATGGCTACAGCTATTTTCCTTTCTCACTGAACGGCTTTGTCGGCAGTCTTTCTTCGGAACAGGAAATGCTGGGATCGCTCTCCAGTCAGGAGATCAAGGTGATGCGTTCCCTCCTCAGCGGTGCAGATAATATGCAGATTGCGGCGGCGATGTTTATCAGCAATAAAACGGTCAGCACCTATAAAAGTCGTTTAATGGAGAAGCTCGGCTGTAGCTCGTTGGCCGATCTGTTTGCTTTCGCCAACCGTAATAAAATTGGGTGAGTGCATGCTAAAACGGGTACTGGGGTTTTGGCTGGTTTTACTGTTTCTGATGCTGCCTGCGCAGGCAGTGAGCAACGGGCCGATCACGTTAGCGCTGGCGGGTAACCACCTGGCCACGCCTCCGGCCATCTACTTAGGCCATGACGACTTTATCTGGCTGGCGCAAAAGCACAGTCTTACCGTTGCGGTGTATGGTGTTGAATCCCAACCGTTGACTATGAATAGCGTCACCGGACGCTATTGGGGAATGAATGCGGATTATCTTGCGCTGTTGGGAAAGGCTCTCAATATCAATGTGAACGTCAAACTCTATGCCGATGAGCAACAGGGATTGGCGGCACTTCTTGCGGGCCGCGTCGATCTTGTCCTCAGCACACCCGGTAGGATTAGCCCGCAAAAGGCTCCCTTTATTGCCAGCTTGCCGCTGGTGCAAGGCTATCCAACCCTGGTGACGCGGCTTGCCGAGGTGATGAAGCCGTTTCATGATAATAGCGACAAGCTCAAGATAGCGATCACCCGGGATTTTCCCCCAGAATCATTTATTAAACAGGCATTTCCTAATGCCAGCGTCATTTCTTTTGCCGATGAGTATCAGGCGTTGGCTTCGGTTGCCAGTCATCAGAGTGACTACTTTCTCGGCAATAACATCACCACCAGTTTTATTATCGCGCGCGATTTCTACCAGACGCTGGGAATGGTGAAGTTCTGGCGAGCACCGCAAAGCGGCGACGTGCTTATTGCGCTCGATAGTCAGCGGCAATTGGTCAACATTGTCGACAGATTTATCAGTTCACTGACCGAACCTCAGCACAGCCAGATTGCTCAGTCCTGGATTGATATGGGTAACCTCACCTTTTTAACCAAAGACCTGGCTTTTACCGCACAGGAAACTCGCTGGCTGGAAAAACACCGCAAGTTGCGCGTAGTGATTAATCCCTATTATGCCCCGTTCAGCATGGTGGATGAAAACCAGGAAATACGCGGAATAGTTGGCGATATCCTCAATCTGATCCAGCTGCAAACCGGTTTGACCTTTGAGCCGGTGATTGCCAATTCCAATGAAGAGATGGCCAGCATTATACGTAGCGGCGAGTGGGATATCCTGTCCTCGGCCACGTACAGCCCTGAGCGGGAAGAGCAGGCTGCCTTTACTCATCCGTTTTTGGCTACTCCTTTTGTGATCGTCACCCGCGTCGCGGCCAAGCAGATCGAAACGTTGAAGCCGGGCATGAAAGTGGCTATTCCGGCCTACCATACGTTATTGGAAAAGCTAAAAGCCAAATATCCGGGTGTGCAATGGGTCGAGGTAGAGAACACTGGCGCGGCGCTGAGCATGCTGGATCGGGGGGAAATAGAAGCGGTGGTGTCCACACAGCTCGCCTCGCGTTACATCATCGATCACTATTATCCCAATCGGTTGAGTTATTTCCGTATTCCTGACGAGCGCACCGCCCAGATCTCCTTTGCCATTCCACGTGGCTCGCAAGAGTTACAAAGCATTCTAAATAAGGCCATCGACGATATTCCCCCCAAAGAGCTGATGAATTTGGCCGGGAAGTGGGTAAAAACCCCCGAAGTGAAAATTGATACCTGGAACCTCTATAACCGGCCTTTTTACCTGGTGATCGTTCTGGCTACGCTGCTGGTTGTCAGCAGTTTGCTGTGGGGAGCCTATCTGCTGCGGGCCATCCGTAAAAGCAAAGAGGCACAGGCTGCGCTTGAGTATCAGCTCGGTTTCCGCCAGACCTTATTCAACTCGATCCCCGTGCCGGTGTACGTTATTTCGGTGGAAGGTGAACTCGAAAGCTACAACAGCGCCTTCGGGGCCTTCTTCACCCCCGAGTTACATGCCGCGATGCATCATTCATTGTTCGATCGCCGTCATCCTCTAGCAGACATTTTCGCAGCGCTTCAACCCGATATCCAGCAAGGGCTGCAAGTCAACCAGGTTATCCCTCATCAACTGGTGCTGAATAATGGCACGGAAGAGCGCCTGATTTTGCACTGGTTAACGCTGTGCCAACTACCCGCCAACACACCGCCTACGCTGATTTGCGGCTGGCAGGACATTACCGAATCCAGGCAACTGATGGAGGCGTTGCAGGTGGAGAAAGACAAGGCCATTGATGCCAATCGGGCCAAGAGCACTTTCCTTGCCAGCATGAGCCATGAGATCCGTACGCCGGTGAGTGCGATTATGGGGTTCCTTGAGCTACTGACCACCCATAGCCAAAGTCCGGCAGCAGAGAAGGAATCTATTCAGCTGGCTTATTCCACCGCTCAGTCACTACTCGGCCTGATTGGCGATGTGCTGGATATGGAAAAAATTGAGTCTGGCAACTTTGAGCTGGCACCAGAGTGGGTGGATCTGGCCTCGTTGGTAGCTACGACGGTCAGTAGTTTTGAAGGGGTGGCCACGCTGAAAAACCTGCGGTTGTCGGTCGATTACCGCCTTGAAAAAACGCAGGCGTTATGGCTCGACCCGCAGGCGGTGAAACAGGTGCTGGCCAATCTCCTCAGTAACGCCATCAAATTTACCGTTGAGGGAGGGATCGAGGTGATAGCGCAAACGCACGCACAGAGCGCCGATCAAACTCGCCTGACGCTTAGCGTGAAAGATAGCGGGGCGGGCATTAGCCCGCAGGAGCAGCAACATCTGTTCAAGCCCTTTAGTCAGACCAAGTGGGGCAAACAACAGACCGGATCGGGATTGGGTCTGACGATCTGTCGTGAGTTGGTTGAACGCATGGCTGGTACCATAGACATGGCCAGCCAGCCGGGCAGGGGCACTACCATGACGGTGACGCTCACCACTGCGGTTGCGGATCTGGAAAAAGTTGCCGCCATTTCATTCACACCGAAATCGCTCGTCAGTGGCCCAAAAGCGCTGAGAATTGTGATTGCTGACGATCACCCCACGAACCGGCTGTTGCTGCGTCGTCAGTTGGCTACGTTTGGCTATCGGGTCGATGAGGCTATTGATGGTGTGGAGGCCCTGGCCTTGATCGAGGCCAATCCGTACGATCTGCTCATAACCGATCTCAACATGCCTAATATGGATGGCAAAACGCTGACCCGCCGGGTACGTGAGTTCAATCAGGACATCATTATCTGGGGGCTAACCGCCAACGCACAGGCCGAAGAGAAAGAGCGCTGCCTGGCGATGGGCATGAACCGGTGCCTGTTTAAGCCAGTAGATTTACCGAAGTTGGAAGCGGCATTGCAAGCTGTGACAGGACCTTCGCAGGCCGATCCACTCAGCGAGTTTATCGATATGGCTACGCTGCAGGCACTCAGCCTGGGTGACAACGCCCTGATGCGCCAGATGCTTGAACAGTCGCGCCTGGAAAATGACCAAGATTTGCTGGCGGCGAGAAAGGCACTCCACTCTCAGGACTGGCCAACTCTGCAAAGCCATTTACACCGCATTAATGGTACGGCTCAACTGCTGGGCGCCACGTCATTACATCTGCTTAGCGAAGAACTGGAAAATGCGCTGGCGACACAACAGCATGACGCGGTGATCGAAGAGGGCATGCGCGAGCTGGAACAGTTGCTGCAGGGGCTGAATGCAGCCATTGAGGCATTTTCCCGCCCATAGATATATTCATACCCAAGGGGCGCTACATGCTGCGCCCCTTGATACAAGCCTACGGGTGTAGTCCCGCGCCTACAGTATTTACCAATCGCTCTGATATCTTCGTTATGAGTCCTGTTTTAATATCCTTATCAAGTTTTGTGGCGAACGTAGCGTTCAAATAATAACGCTATTTATGCTGCCTGATATCGCGAATTTAATTCTTGATTAATAGGTCTATATTAAAAGGTTATTATTATGAATAAGGCAAATAACACCCCGGCTTATAATGAAAATGATGATGTTTACGCGTCAGTAGATTTGGCGGGTGAATTACCTAAGTCAACCTTCCCCATTACCGAGCGCAATCCACGTAACGTCTTTAATGCCATCCGCGATGAGCTGATGCTGGACGGTAATTCCCGCCAAAACCTGGCGACATTTTGCCAGACCTGGGTGGATGACGAAATTCGCGAACTGATGGATCTGTCTATCGACAAGAACATGATCGATAAAGACGAATATCCGCAAACGGCCGAAATTGAAGCCCGCTGCGTCAGAATGCTGGCCGACCTGTGGAATTCGCCAACGCCGGAAAGCACCCTTGGCTGTTCAACTATTGGTTCCTCAGAAGCCGCCATGCTGGGTGGGCTGGCGCTGAAATGGCAGTGGCGCAAAAAGCGTGCCGAGCAGGGGTTGCCTAGCGATAAACCGAACCTGATTTGTGGCCCGGTGCAGATCTGCTGGCACAAGTTTGCTCGTTACTTTGACGTAGAGCTGCGTGAAATCCCGCTGGAAGGCGATCGTCTGATCATGAACGCGGAAGAAGTGCTCAAGCGCGTTGACGAAAACACCATCGGTGTCGTGCCAACGCTGGGCGTGACGTTCACCTGCCAGTACGAGCCGGTGAAAGAGGTCAGTGATGCGCTGGATCGCTTGCAGCAGGAAACCGGTCTGGATATTCCGATGCACATCGATGGTGCCAGCGGTGCTTTCCTGGCTCCATTCTGCTCGCCAGAACTGGAGTGGGACTTCCGTCTGCCACGGGTGAAATCCATTAACTCATCCGGTCATAAATTTGGTTTGGCGCCGTTGGGTGCTGGCTGGGTAGTATGGCGTGAAGCGGCTGATTTGCCCGAAGAGCTGATTTTCAACGTCAACTATCTTGGTGGCAACATGCCAACCTTCGCACTGAACTTCTCACGCCCCGGTGGCCAGATCGTTGCGCAGTATTACAACTTCCTGCGCCTTGGCCGCGAAGGCTACGCCAAAATCCACAGCGCATGCTACGCCACGGCTCAGCATTTGGCGGCCGAGATTGGCAAGTTAGGGCCGTTTGAAATCCTGTTTGATGGTGACAGCGATAAAGGCATCCCGGCGCTGGCGTGGAAACTGAAAGACGGTGCGGCGATAGGTGGTTATACCCTTTACGATCTGGCGGAAAAACTGCGCGCTCGCGGTTGGCAGGTTCCGGCCTATTCGATGCCGACACACCGTGAAGATCTGGTTATTCAACGCATCCTGGTACGTCACGGCGTGAGCTACGACCTCGGTTGCTTGCTGATCGAAGATATCAAAAGGGCGCTGGTTGAATTCGAGAATCACCCTGTCATCAACCCAGTGTCTGCGCAACAAGGCAGCGGGTTCAATCACGGCTAAGGCCACGGCTTTATTATTTCGGGGCGGCGTTGATGCCAGCCCCGCTTTTTTCCCCACCAATATTCGCTGGGAAGAGTAACCTCTTCCTGCAGGAGAATCGTTATGGCGAGCACAGAAAAAAGCGCCGCTCCAAAACAATTAACGTTGTTAGGCTTTTTTGCTATTACCGCATCTATGGTGATGGCGGTTTATGAATATCCGACCTTTGCAACCTCGGGTTTTTCTCTGATCTTCTTCCTGTTGTTAGGCGGGTTCTTATGGTTTATTCCCGTCGGTCTATGCGCGGCCGAGATGGCGACCGTAAAGGGGTGGCAGGAAGGCGGGGTATTCACCTGGGTGTCTAAAACTCTGGGTGAGAAATGGGGCTTTGCCGCCATCTCTTTTGGCTATCTGCAAATTGCCATAGGTTTTATCCCTATGCTCTATTTTGTGCTGGGGGCGCTGTCTTATATCCTCAAGTGGCCTGAACTGAACGAAGACCCGATCGTTAAAACCGTCGCTGCATTGATTATCTTGTGGGGATTGGCTTTCACCCAGTTCGGTGGCACCAAAAACACCGCGCGCATTGCCAAGATTGGTTTCTTTGCCGGCATCCTGTTACCGGCGGCTGTCCTGGTGATCCTGTCCGTCAGCTATCTGCATTCTGGTGCGCCGTTGGCCATCGAAATGAACGCCTCTACCTTCTTCCCAGACTTTACCCAAATGGGCACGCTGGTGGTGTTCGTGGCGTTTATCCTGAGCTATATGGGCGTTGAAGCCTCGGCGACTCACGTCAACGAGATGAAAAACCCAGGCCGGGATTACCCGCTTGCCATGCTGTTGCTGATGGTTGCGGCCATTTGTTTAAGCTCTGTCGGCGGGCTTTCTATCGCAGCGGTGATCCCACATGGTGAAATCAACCTTTCTGCGGGGGTAATGCAAACCTTCAGCGTGTTGATCTCGCACTTCGGTCCGCAGTTTGAATGGGCTGTTCGCGTCATTGCCGCACTGCTGCTGTTGGGCGTGCTGGCAGAAATCGCCGCCTGGATTGTTGGGCCGTCTCGCGGCATGCTGGTTACCGCACAACAAGGGATCTTGCCTGCTCGCTTTGCCAAAATGAACAAGAATGGTGTGCCGGTCGTACTGGTGATTTCTCAGTTGGTGATTACCTCGATTGCGCTGATTGTCCTGACCAACACCGGGGGCGGCAATAACATGTCCTTCCTGATTGCGCTGGCGTTGACCGTGGTGATCTACCTGTGCAGCTATTTCCTGCTGTTCCTGGGCTACATCAAACTGGTACGCAAACAGCCGGAAAACGAACGTGTCTTCAATATTCCGGGGGGCAAAATGGTCAAGCTTGCCGTGGCTACTATTGGTTTGCTGATCTCTGCGGTTGCCTTTGTGGTTTCGTTCTTCCCGCCTTCAGGTCTGGCCGGGGTAGAAGCCAACCATATGTATGTGACTATGCTGGTGGTGTGTTTCCTGGTGGTTGTGGCTATCCCGTTCATTATCTATGCGCTGCATGATAAACGCTTGAAGGCGACCAACCTCAAGCTGGTGCCTGTAAGCACGGATTCTGCGCCAGAAGGGCACTTCTTTATCCACCCGCGTGCACGCTCCGCGCACCATATTTTTGTCGATGATAAGCAAGTGCATTAATCATTATTTGACCAAGCACTGAATCACCAGGCAGGTTGCGGTGGGTAATAACCCACTTCAATCTGCTTTTTTCGTTTAAGGGGGGCGAAACATGCTGCAAATTGCTTCCTGCACCGGACTCCAACCCTCTCCCTTTGGGAGAGGGTCATTATTTTCGCCTGATTGAACGCCCAGTCATTGACCAATGACAAGGCGGCACCGTTGTCAGCCTCTTTATAATCAGGCCCGTTTGTCTTCTCACTGGTGTAGACCCATGGCTTATCAACTGAATCTTAACTGGCCCGAATTTTTAGAAAAATACTGGCAAAAACAACCTGTGGTATTAAAAAATGCCTTCCCGAACTTTATCGATCCGATCACGCCGGACGAGTTGGCCGGTCTGGCGATGGAGGTTGAGGTAGACAGCCGTCTGGTCAGCCAAACCAATGGCCAATGGCAGGCCAGCCACGGGCCGTTCGAGCATTTTGATAACCTGGGAGAAACCGGTTGGTCGCTGCTGGCCCAGGCGGTTAACCATTGGCATGCCCCGTCAGCGGAGTTGGTGACCCCGTTCCGCGTGTTACCGGATTGGCGGTTGGACGATCTGATGATCTCCTTCTCGGTACCTGGCGGCGGCGTAGGGCCACATATCGATCAGTACGACGTATTCATCATTCAGGGGATGGGGAGCCGCCGCTGGCGTGTCGGTGACAAACTGCCGTTGAAGCAGTTTTGCCCGCATCCGGCGCTGCTGCACGTGGAACCTTTCGAGCCGATTATCGATGAAGATCTGGAACCGGGCGATATCTTGTATATTCCGCCGGGCTTCCCGCACGACGGCTTTACCCACCAAACCGCGCTTAACTACTCCGTTGGCTTCCGTGGCCCTAACGGCAGGGACCTCATCAGCAGCTTTGCGGACTATGCGCTGGAAAACGATCTCGGGGGAGAGCACTACAGCGATCCTGATTTAACCTGCCGGGAACACCCTGGCCGGGTTGAAGAATATGAGCTTGATCGCCTGCGCAGCATGATGGCCGAGATGATTAATCAGCCGGAAGATTTCAAACAGTGGTTTGGCCGCTTCGTGACCACGCCACGCCACGAGTTGGATATCGCCCCAGCGCAACCGCCTTACGAGCAGGATGAGGTTATCGAAGCGTTGATGGACGGTGCCGTCCTGACCCGCCTGAGTGGCTTAAGAGTGCTGGAGGTGGGAGGTAACTTCTTTATCAACAGCGAACGCTTGGATACCGTCGAGCCTAAAGCCGCCGATGCCCTATGCCGTTACACCCTGGTTGGCAAAAAAGAACTGGGTAGCGCGCTGCAAAACCCGGCGTTCGTTGCCGAGTTAACCGGACTGGTTAATCAGGGGTACTGGTTCTTCGACGAGTAAGCGTGCTACTAAATTCGCAACGGACAGTATGCATAGATTTCCCCTAGGCAACGGCGTAAGCCGTTGCCTAGGACGTTAATTAATCTACCAATACCCGCTTATTGGTCGCGCCCCACAGGATCGACATCTCGGTAAACAACGCCCCGCTGATGTCTTCGACTTCGGTTGCAGTAATTTCGGCATTACCCTGCTTGCCGAAGAACACCACCTCATCACCAGGAATGACGCCTTTCACATCGGTCACATCCACCATTACGGTGTTCATCGAGGTTTTACCCACCACCGGCACCCGTTGCCCCTGGATCAGTACATGACCGGCATTGCTGAACACTCGGCGATAGCCGTCTGCATAGCCCACCGGGATATTGGCCAACACCGAATCACGTTTCAGCGTGTAGGTGCGATCGTAACCGACGGTATTGCCTTTAGGGTAATGGTTGAGCGCCGCGATGGATGACTTGAAGGTCATCACGCGTTTATAGTCGTTACTGGCAATGGTATCGCCATAAAACACCCCGCCAACGCGCACCATATCAAGCCAGGACTCCGGCACGGTGAGGGTAGCGAAGGTATTGGCAACGTGTAAGGTCACGTCGCTGCGTTTGATCCCGGTAATGTCTAGCACCTGCTGAGATTGAACCTTGAAGCGGGCGAGATCCTTGCGCACCGCTGCCGCATCTTCCTCAGGATAGTGGGACATGATGCCGACCATTTTCAGATGGGGTAGTACTGAGATAGCCTTGGTTTCTGCCAATCCGGCGCGATCGCCGACTTCCAGACCGTTACGTGACATGCCGCCAGAGTTCAATGCCAAATGGAAACGTAGGGTTTTGCCCTGCTGAGCGGCAATGGCATCCAGGCGCTTCGCCATTTCCAGATTACCGATCAGCTCTTCGGTGTCATAGTCAGTAGCCTGGCGCATCTCTGCTTCTGTAGCATTGCGCACGCGCATCAGGCGGCCTTTAAAGCCGAGTTCGCGCACGGTTTGCAGCTCTTGATTACTGGCCACGCCAATGCACTGAACGTGATTCTTGATCATCACCGGTGCTACCAGCGAAAGGTCGTGCCCATAGGCATCCCCTTTCAAAATGGCGCAAAGGGTCGTTTTATCGCCCAACAGTTGCTGAATTTTGTGGGTGTTATATTCCAGCGCGCTTTGTGAGATTTCCAACCGGGCATTGCTTACCACCGTCGGTGAACTTTTAACCGTAGCGGTGAGGGAATGAGTGGGGTTGGTAGCAGTGGGTTGATGGCAAGCCACCAACGTTAATATCGGTATCAAGACTAAATGGCGTAAATGTAGCGGCATATTCCCTTCCTGGTGAAATAAAAAATAGTTTTTATCGGCCTCAGTCAGTTTTTATATCTGATTTGACGGCGGGTGTGGCTGAGCGATCAGCGGCATTCAATAAATGATAAAAGTTACTTTTTGTCAAATTTATTAATAAGCTACAGAGGAGGGGGTAATAAATGTCGCTATTTGGTTAATCCCCTCACCCCAACCCTCTCCCACAGGGAGAGGGAGCCGATAGCCCCAGCTCTTTTGGAAGTAAATAGATAATCTCAGAAAACTCGATCGCTCCCTTATCCCTGGTGTGTCGCTGAACTTTCAGAACCACCCCAGGGGGTAAGAAGAAGCAAGGTAGAGGATTATGCAGAGCAATCAATGAACTCGAACGGCTCTTTTAGAAGTAAATAGATAATCTCAGAAAACACGAACGTTCCCTTATCCCTGGTATGTCGCCGAATTTTCAGAACCACACCAGGGGGTAAGAAGAAGCAAGGTAGGGGATTATGCAGAGCAATCAATGAACTCGATCTGATCCCCTCTCCCTCTGGGAGAGGGCTAGGGTGAGGGGCATCATTTGCGTATTGTTATAGCCAGATGGCATTATTTCATGGAGTGCAGACCAATCACGTTGCCTTCACTATCTTTGGCGATGGAAATAAAACCATGTTCGCCGATGGCAAATTTTTCTTTCAGGATTTCACCGCCGTTTGGCACAATGCGGCTTTCTTCTTCGGCGCAATCCTCACATGACAGATAAACCATGGTGCCGCCCGCTCCAACTGGCACACCAGCCATTTTAACCAGTGCGCCGCCAGACCCTTCCCCACCTTCCTGGTAAGGGAACATCAGGTATTCCATGCCCTCGGTTTCCAGTTTTTCTAACTGCGTGTTGAATACTGCCTCATAGAACTTCTTTGCTCGGGGCATATCAGTAACATAAATTTCAAACCAGCTAACGATATTTTTATTCATGGTATTCTCCAGTGGTATTGATTCTTGTTGTGCCTGATTGTTTATGTTACATGCACTGTTTATTTATACAGTGATATAGATCACGTAATCAACTCGTGTTTGGTCTGCTGTTGGGGACTTACCAGGATGAACTCTATTCAATAAAGTCCAATACGATGATAACTGGTCAGCTGGGTTTATTGCTATTGCCGATATTGTAATATCTTGTATCCGATATTTTTTTATTAATCATATAATGAATGTATGTTTAGGGTTTTAATGGTGGATTATTCTTGTTTTTAATTGAGACCAATCCATAACGTGGGGTAGGTAAGGCTTTAATGTTGACTGTGGATTTATTCTATTATTATAATTTAATCGCTTTAAGACGAGTATATCTCATCAAATTAAAGTTATTTTCTAGCAAAATATTGCAAATTCATTTTGGTAATTACTATAAGGATATATTTATGAAAAAATTAAACGCATCTGAAGTTTCAAATGTTGTTGGCGGTTATGTACTTGGCTGTGTTATTACCTATGAGCGTCAAACCACAGGTAGCGGTTCTTCTGCGGTAACCGTTTGCCGTCGCGTTGCCACCTGCCAAGGCAAGTTCGGTGAATTTTTGACTCGTGAACCAGCCGATCTGGCTCGCTGCGGTGCTTAATCGCAAGTAATCGTTAAGGTACGGCACTATGGATGGTGTTGTACCTTTCCTTTATTCCCCATAGTCTCTTCTTTTTTCTGCGATTATTTATAGCAATTATCCCCGTGATGACAGTTATCCTCTATTTGTAGTTTGTGATCCCGGCATCAAACCCCCTGAACAATGTTGAACGTATGTTATCGGTTTGTTATGTTAATTTTCTGGCTGATGCCCAACTTGCCGCAGCTACCGGGGCATGCTGCTCAGTACGATAAGCCTGTTCTCTTTTGTTACTTATGTTTCAAGGGGTTAATCATGGTGGTTGCTACCCGGCTCACTGATGACAGTTTTGAACAGTGGTTAGGCCAAATCAATTCTGCCTGTGGCCGGTTTTGTGCCAAAACCCTGGCGCCTGGTTTTGCCGGTGCGATCCAGGAGTTCCACTCCCATGCATTACGCCTGAGCATAGTCGATGCTGCCCAGACCCGACTTTATCGCACCCGCCGCGAAGTAGAGCAAAGTGACGGTTGCCACTTTTTTACCGTATTCCAACTGCGTGGCCAGTCGGTTATGGAGCAGGGCGATCGGCAGGCGGTGTTGTCTGCCGGGGATATCACCCTGATCGATGCCGCGCAGCCCAGCAGCTTTACCTACCAACAGGGTTCCCGACAATTATCACTGTTGCTGCCGCGTAATTATCTCGAGCAGCAACTGCGTTTTACCGACCTGCCCGGTGCGCGGCGTATTGCTGCCGATAACGCAGTGGCTAAGCTCAGCCAGCAGTTGGTGTTGGGCAGTATGCAGAATGCGCAGATGAGCCGCCTGGAGAGCGAAGCGGTGCTTAACGCCGTGGCCACCTTGTTACAGCCTGCCTTGATGGAGCAAGACGAGGGGCAAGATAGCCACGAGCGCATTTTTACCCGTTCGCTGGCGTTTATCGATCAGCATATTCAGTCCGAACAGCTGCGCCCAGAATGGGTTGCCAGTGAGATAGGCGTCTCCGTGCGTAGCCTGTACCGGCTATTTGCCCGCAAGGGGCTGGTGGTGGCGCAGTACATTAAAAACCGTCGTCTGGATCTCTGCGCCCAGGTTTTGCGCCAGGCCAAGGAGCGGCAAAAGCTGGCCAATATTGGTTATGACTGGGGATTTACCGATCACAGCCATTTCTCCACCGCTTTCAAGGCCCGTTTTGGCGTCTCGCCGAGCGCGTACCGCAAGCAGTATCTGTAACCCCGCCTGGATGATTTGCCAGCAGATTGTCAGGAGTGACAAATCGGATGGCAAGCACAACAAAATATCCCCAGTGAAGAGTTGCTATGGTGAATTGGGGCCCCGTAAAACGGGCTCATCACAACAACAACGGCGGTAATGTCTCTTTGATGGGTGACGGGGGAAAGATGGTAGCTAACACAACAAGAATCAAAACCAAACGCCTGCCAGCGGCGATTGCGCTGGCGTTAGGCTTGCTGATCGGCGCGGGTTGGCAACCAACTGTGTTGGCTCATGGTGCCGCGGCACATATGGTGCCTTTGCAAAAAACGTTGGAGGAGTTTGGTGCTAGTGTGCAGTGGGATGACTACGCCCGCATGTTTGTGATCGTTAAAGATGGCGCCTATGTGAAGGTCAAACCGGATAGCCGCGAAGCCATCGTTAACGGCAAGCCGCTGAGATTACAGGTGCCGGTGGTGTTCAAGGGTAAAACGGCCTATATGTCCGACGAGTTTATCAACGAGGTGTTCCAGTCCGGCCTGGATCAGACCTTTGCGGTAGAGCACCGGGCCCATCCGCTAAATCCGTTGATTGCGGCGGAGATTAACGCGGCGGTCGCTATCATCAAGGCGGCTCCACAGTATAAAAACAACGTGCGCTTTACCGAAATCTCGCTGCGTGAACCGGAAAAAAGCCAGGTCTGGCAGTTCGTGCTAAGCGGCCGTGACGTACAGCAGCCCCGGCAGGCCGACATCACGTTGCTCGACGGGGTACACGTGATTGAAACCGTGGTCGATCTGCAACAGAAAAAGGTGCTGTCCTGGCAGCCGATCAAAGATGCTCAGGGAATGGTGCTGCTGGATGACTTCGCCAGCGTTCAGAGCATTATCAACGCCAGTAAAGAGTATGCCGAAGCCCTGAACAAACATGGCGTTGCGGACCCGAGCAAAGTGATCACCACGCCGCTGACCGTGGGTTATTTTGACGGCAAAGATGGCCTGCAGCAGGACCAACGCCTGCTGAAAGTGGTCAGCTATCTCGACGTTGGTGATGGCAACTACTGGGCTCATCCGATCGAAAACCTGGTAGCAGTGGTCGACCTCGAACAGAAGAAAATCATCAAAATTGAAGAGGGACCGGTGATCCCGGTGCCGATGAAGCCAACGCCGTACGACGGACGCGACCGCAAGGCCCCGAAAATCAAACCGTTGGATATCATAGAGCCGGAAGGCAAAAACTACACCATCACCGGCAACACTATCCACTGGCAGAACTGGGATTTCCACCTGCATCTGAATTCCCGCGTCGGGCCGGTGATTTCAACCGTGACCTATAACGATAATGGCCGTAAGCGCAAGGTGATGTATGAAGGGTCGTTGGGGGGCATGATCGTGCCTTATGGCGATCCGGACGTGGGCTGGTATTTCAAAGCCTATCTGGATGCCGGGGATTACGGCATGGGCACGCTTACCTCACCGATTGCCCTTGGCAAAGATGCGCCGCAAAATGCGGTCTTGCTGGATGAGACCATTGCCGATTACACCGGTAAGCCGACCGCTATTCCACGTGCCATCGCCATCTTTGAGCGTTACGCCGGGCCAGAGTACAAGCATCAGGAAATGGGGCAGCCGAATATCAGCACCGAACGCCGTGAACTGGTGGTGCGCTGGATCAGTACGGTGGGCAACTACGATTACATCTTCGACTGGGTATTCCACCAGAACGGCACCATCGGCATAGACGCAGGGGCGACGGGTATTGAAGCGGTAAAAGGGGTGAAAGCCCGAACCATGCAGGATCCGACAGCCAAGCAGGATACGCAATACGGCACGCTGATCGATCACAACATTGTCGGCACCACCCATCAGCACATATACAACTTCCGGCTGGATATGGATGTGGATGGCGAAAATAACAGCCTGGTAGAGTTAAATCCGGATGTGAAGCCTAACGATCGGGTCGGCCCGCGTACCAGCACCATGCAGGTCGATCAGGTGAAAGTCACTACCGAACAGCAGGCGGCACAGAAATTCGATCCTTCCACTATCCGCTTGCTCAGCAACCCGAGCCGGTTGAACAAGATGGGTAATCCGGTTTCCTATCAGTTGATCCCGTATGCGGGTGGTACGCACCCGATCGCCAAGGGAGCCAATTTTGGCAAGGATGAATGGATTTACCACCGTCTGAGCTTTATGGATCGGCAACTGTGGGTAACCCGTTACAACCCGAATGAGCGTTATCCGGAAGGCAAATACCCGAACCGCTCGATCCACGATACCGGGCTGGGCCAATACACGGCGGATAATCAGCCGATAGACAACACCGACGACGTGGTCTGGCTCACCACCGGCACCACCCATGTGGCGCGAGCGGAAGAGTGGCCGATTATGCCAACCGAGTGGGTGCACGCCTTGCTCAAACCGTGGAACTTCTTCGATGAAACGCCAACGCTGAATCTGAACGGGCAAAAGCAGCAATAGTTTTTTGAGTTATCCATAAAACAGGGGGACGAATGAGAATTCGCCCCCTACTTATTAACGGATGCAGCGTGGTTAGTAACGAATACACACCGATTTGGATTCTGTATAAGCATCCAACCAATCCGGGCCGAAATCACGGCCGCTGCCAGACTGCTTGAAACCACCAAACGGCATGTTGGCATCGATTAATGTATGAGTGTTGACCCACACCGTGCCCGCCTGAATGCGTGGCGTATAAGCCATCGCCGCTTGCAGGCTGGTGGTCCACAGGCTGGCTGTCAGGCCATAGTCGGTATCGTTGGCCTTCTGCAGCGCTTCCTCGGCATCCGCCACGCGGATCAGGTTGACGACCGGGCCAAACACTTCTTCCCGCGCCAGGTTCAGGCTGTCATCAGGATTGATCACCAGCGTTGGGGGAATATAGAAGCCTTGTAAGTCTGGCCCGGCGGCACCGGTGATCAACTCGGCGTGTTTGTTGCGGGCATCATCCAGATAGGCGGCCACCTTGTTGCGGTGCTCTTTGGACACCAACGGGTTGATCTGGGCGGTGCCATCCATCCCCGGCCCGACAGAAAGTGACTTCACTGCCTGTTCAAAACCGGCGACCAGCCGATCGTAAATCGGTGCTTCGATATAGATACGTGAGCTGGCGGCGCAGACCTGCCCCTGGTTGAGGAAGCTGCCGGCCATCAATCCTTCGATCACCTGTTGCAGATCGGCATCTTTCAGCACGATGGCCGGGTTTTTACCGCCCAATTCTAACGTGACTCGGGTTAACCGATCCGCCGCTGCGCGTGCGATCCCTTTCCCCACTGGCGTGGAGCCGGTAAAGCTCACTTTGGCGATTAGCGGATGTTCCGTCAGCGCCTTACCGCAGACAGTTCCCTTGCCGGTCACCACGTTAAACACGCCCGGTGGTACGCCTGCCTCGCTGGCTAGCTCAGCTACACGCAGCAGGGTAAGAGGCGTAGTTTCAGACGGTTTGATGACGATAGAACAGCCCGCAGCCAGCGCTGGCATCACCTTCCACATGCCAATCAGCAGCGGGAAATTCCAGGGGACAATCCCGGCCACTACGCCGATCGGCTCCTTGCGGGTATAGACCTGATATTTGGCTCCCGGCGGCATCGGAATGGAGACATCCAGGGTTTGGCCGACGATCTTGGTGGTCAGCCCGGCGGTATAGCGCATCCAGTTCAGCGTGCAGCCCACTTCAAAGGCGCGGGAGATGTTGATGGATTTCCCCTGTTCCAGGGTTTCCAACTGGGCCAGCTCCTCGGCGTGTTGCTCAACCAGATCGGCGAAGCGCAGTAAAATGCGCTCACGTTCGGCAGGAAGGCGTTGTGCCCACACGCCAGCGGTAAAGGCCTGATGGGCCGAGGTGACGGCCAGTTCCACGTCGGCGGCATTGGCATCGGCGGTGCAGGAGATTTTTTTGCCGTCGGCTGGGTTATAGATCGCCAGCCGCGATTCGGCCTGTGAGGTTTGCCATTGGCCGCTGATATACAGGCCGTGCTGACGATCGAGGAAACGGACTACGCTGTCCAGTATGGTCACATTAGGCATACGCCCTCCTAAGGGAATAAACGGATCGTTACCCTTAACAGTCTATAGCGTTATGCCCAATGCGGTTTTCATCTGCCTGACATTTGGTTTGTACTGCGTGACACTTGCGGACTATTTACGCGCCAACAAGGTGGCGAAACGCAGTTTGATGCGGTTGCCCTCGGCATCTACGCGGTGCAGCTCGCCGGGGTTCTCGTTATATTTGATGATGTCCCAATCTCGGTAATACTCTTTTAACTCATCCGGCTTGAAGGTGAATGAGAAGGGCACCGTGCAAGGGTAATCTGGCGTATCCATGGCCGCGACGATCAGGTTGTAGCCCCCTTTAACCGTGCTGTCTTGCATATTGCGCACAATGTGTGGGATCTGCTGGCGATCCAGGAACATAAACACCACGGTAGACAAGATAAAGTCGTACTGGCCGCTAAAGCGATGAGTATTGAGATCCTGCTCGCTGGCGCTGATGTGTGTAAGCTGCTCGGTAGCTATGATCTGGTTTATCGCGGCGATCGACGCATCGTTTTTGTCCCAGGCGGTAACATCAAAACCTTTCAGGTTGAGATACAGCGAATTGCGGCCGCTGCCACAGCCCAGATCCAGCGTCTTGCCGGGCGCGATCAGTTTGGCGGCCTCAAGGACTTCGGAATGGGTGGCCGTCAGGGAGTATTTTTGGGTGTAGTAGTTTTCTGGCAGGGTGGTCTGCTGATCCATCATGATGTTCCTCTATATTTGATGTATATAAAATACATCTTTAATGGCCTTTTGCCTAGCCGTTGAGAGGAGCACAGTATACCCGTTCAGTTTGGCCTGGCGGTATCCCTGTGCCAGGCCCTGGTTTTATCAGGCAATGCGCCTTGGGTTGTGTAGCCCAAAGTTAAAGCTGTTGCAGCGGCGGCAGAACTCTTTCATCGCCGGTGGGGAATCCATCATTGGCAACTTCACCTCGATAAACGCCAACTGGTCCTGACGCGAAGCCTGCTCCAGCGCCATCTCCAGCTGTTGGCTGGTTTCTACCGCGACGCAAAACGCCTGGGTCTGCGGGCTTAGCACCGCCGGGAGTTTGGCATAATCCCACGAGCCGATATCGTTATAAGACGACGTTTCGCCAAGGATATAGCGCTCGATGGTGTAACCGTCGTTATTGATCAGAAAGACGATCGGCTTTTGCTCATGGCGTAACAGCGTTGAGAGTTCCTGGGCGGTGAGCTGGAAAGAGCCATCACCAATAAACAGCAACTGCCGGCGTTCGGGCGCGGCCATCATCGTGCCGAGCAATGCCGGTAAGGTATAGCCGATCGATCCCCAAATCGGTTGGTTGACCACGGTAACGCCGTTTGGCATTCGCATGCCGCCGATCGCGGCACCAGAGGTGCCATTTTCAACAACCAGCACGTCATCCGCCTGAATAAAGCGCCGTATCCGCTGCCAGAAATAGTCCTGATCGAGCGGTTCGCTGCTTGGCTGCGCCAGTTTCTGCTGCGGTCCTGATAGTGGCTTCAGCGGCGGCAGGCTGGTGGCAGGAGCTTTCTCCAGTAGAGCTTGCAGCAGCTCGCTTGCCGTTACCGCCGGATAGGAGAGGTTATCCAGCTTCAGCGAAAAAGGCTGAATATCCACCACCGACTGCTCTGGGATCTGCTGGCTAAAATAGCCGGTAGTGGAATCCACCAGGCGTACGCCAAAGCTTAAAATACAATCCGACTGGGCCATCAGCTCGAATAGCTCGGGGCGCGATAGATCGCCGCTGTAGCCACCTTGCCAGCCCGGCGTGTTCTCTGAGATCGCACATTTTGCCGTAGGCATATTGGTTAACGGGATGGCGAATTTATCCGCCAGCGCTAACACCTGCGTTTGAAGTTGATATCGTTCGACCATCTGATCGATCAGGATGATTGGCCGTTTAGCACGGCTAATTCGTTCGAGCAGGGCTGCGCTGGCAAGCTGAAGATGGCTGGCATCGCTGCTTGGCAAGCGATACGGGGCGGGATTATCGGCAACCTCAATTTCCACTTCACAAATGTCTGAAGGGAGCTGCAGGTAAACCGGTTTTTTGCGTTGCCAGGCGCAGGCGATGACTCGCGGGATCTCCGTGGCGGCATTTTCCGGGGTGATGAGCGCCTGCGCCACGGTGAACTGCCGGAAACAGTTCATCACGTTATCAAAATTGCCGTCTGCCAGGGAGTGGTGCAGCAGCGCATTGCCCTGCATGGCGTGCAGCGGTGGCGTACCCGCAATGCAAATCACCGGGGCGGATTCCGCATAGGCTCCGGCAATGCCGGAAAGGGCCGCCAGATCGCCCACGCCATAGGTGGTGATCACCGCCCCGGCGCCTTTGAGGCGGGCATAGCCGTCGGCGGCGTAAGCGGCGTTCAGCTCGTTACAGTTGCCAATGAATTCGCACTCTTGATCATGCTCGATGGTTTCCAGCAGTGCCAGGTTGTAATCGCCGGGCACGCCGTAGATGCGATCCACTTTCAGGGCGCGCAGCTGTTGCAGGATGAATGAACCTATGGTGATCCTCATTGATTGCTCCACATTCACGTCAATTTATTGTTATTTAACCGAGCGCAGCAGGGAACGGCTGGCGATGTCGCGCGGTTAATCGTTGAAAATGCGAGTCGCTTGTAGGGCGTCAGCATTAACAGTTGGTGAAAGTGGCGGCTTGTTCAAGTTGAGCAGGTTTGGGGAAGGATTGCCTATCGTATCAAGGAGTTTACGACCCAAAAGGGGTAGCAACAGCGGTTTTCGCAGGGGGCGGTACTTTTCTTGCATTGATGGCCGCAGGAAATTGCGGCAAGGGCAGAAAGGAAACGCCAGACGGGTACTTTCCGCCATCGTCATTGCTCTCCTGGCTGGGCGTCAATTTTTCGCTACGCCAGGAGGAAGATAATTTAAAGTGGTGGAGTGGCGCTCAGAAGAACATGATCCAGGCCGCCGAAATCGGCATCGCCAACACCAATGCTGGCAGCATATTGGCTACCGGGAACAGCTTGATGCCGCAGATGCGCAAGCCGGTGGCCAACATCATTAACCCGCCAACGGCAGAAAAATCGGCCTGCATCGCCGGTGTAGTCAGCGGCAAAATGAACACGGCGCCAAACGCCAGCGCTAGCTGGATGACCAACTGCGGGACGGCGATCAACGCCACGGCCAGGCCAAGCGTGGAAGCAAAAATCAGCGCGGTGAACAGATCGAGGAACGATTTGGCGATCAGCACGCTGGCATCCCCGGTCATCCCTTCGTGCATTGAGCCAAAGATGCCGGTGCCGCTGGCACAAAACAGCACGATAATGGCGACATATGCCTCCAGAAACTCTTTCTGGTCCTCTCTGACAGCGCCTTTGGGGGCCATCAGATTACGGGCCCAGCCTCCGATGCGGCTGATGCCCCGTTCGATGTAGCAAAGCTCGCCAAGCAGTGCTCCCAGCACCAGTGCCAATACCATCACCGGCATATGTGCGACCTTGCCGATCAGCACTACGCCCATCCCCATCGAGGTAATACCAAAGGTCATTGGCAATGCCAGGCGCACCCGCTCCGGCAGCCTATGACCCAACATTGCCCCTGCAATACCACCGGCCAATATTGCTGCACCATTAATAAATGGACCAATAACCATACCTATCCCTCGGCAAATAAAACCTAAGGTTCCTCCATAAGTCGTTGAGGTGCAAGCAGGATAACCGGAGTTTTCTGACAGACAACGCGTGTACAGGCGCATAACTTGGGCGCGTACGCCAATGGGCACCAAACTTAACCGTCTCTCAACGAGGGGGGATAAAAGCATCGGGCCAGTGAGATACGGCTTGCTCAGGATAGGACGATCGGTAAGAATCCCCGGCTTTATTTTTACAGGAGTTGCGAAATGGTGGTTAAAAGGATCTTGTTAGCCGGGGGGTTGGCGTTGATATTTCCTGCACTGCCTTCCTACGCCGAAGTTAGTGCGGAAAATAGCAATGTCGCGCACGCTGAAGATCCAGGCTGGTGGGGGCGTTTTACCGGCAACGTGGCGGAAACCTGGAACAACTCGCCCAATAAGGAGCTCTATCTCCCGGCGATCACCTGGCACAACCGCTGGACCTACGATAAGGAAAAGACCGACGAGTACAACGAGCGTCCCTGGGGAGCGGGCTATGGCATCTCACGGTTTGATGCCGATGGTGATTGGCACGCGATCTACCTGATGGCGTTCAAGGACTCCTTCAACAAGTGGGAGCCGATCGGCGGTTATGCCTATGAGAAGATCTGGCGGCCGATTGAAGGGGAGGATTTTCGTCTGGGGCTGGGGTTTACCGCCAGCGTGACCGCTCGTGATAACTGGAAATATATCCCGATCCCCGCGCCGCTGCCGTTGGCCTCGATCGGTTATAAGCAACTGACCTTCCAGGCCACCTATATTCCGGGTACCTACAATAACGGTAACGTGTTCTTTGCCTGGTTGCGCTGGCAGTTCTGATGACTTGCCGAAATTCTGAAAAATGCGCGACAGCCCGAATGAACGGAACTTGTCGCTTGGCACGGCGTCCGAGCTAAGCGTGGTGTTAATTGCGCCGTCATTTCGAAGTTACACAGGAGCCTTACCGTTATGAATACCACACATCGCTTATTGTTGGCCCTGAGCTTGACCACGGTAATGGCTACGGGCAGCGCCCAGGCCGCCGGGTTGATGGACTCTCTCAGCAATGCTGCCACAGAACTGAGCAAATCGGGTGGCAGCACCAGCAACGGTGGCATGTCGCTGTCTTCGCTTAGCGGATTACTCAACGGCGGTGATAACGCGTTGAGCTCCTCCAGCATGACCAACGCCGCAGGGATCTTGCAATACTGCGTGCAGAATAACGTTCTGTCGGCGAACGGCACCGAAGCAGTGAAAGACCAACTGCTGAATAAACTGGGCATCACCAGCACGGCCAATGCCAACAGTGAAGATTATCAGCAAGGACTGGGTGGCCTGCTGAATACCGGCAAGGGCAACACGCTGGATCTGAATAGCCTTGGCACCTCGCAAATTACCGAGAAGGTGAAGCAGAAAGCCTGCGATCTGGTGCTGAAGCAGGGCATGTCCTTTATTTCCTGATCCCTTTAGGGGAGCGATGCTCCCGCTCAATTCACGGTGAAGATAATCTCAATGACCAAGATCCTGATGCTTTCTCTTTTCGCTAGTGTGGCTTTGTTACAGGGGTGTACGGCGAAAACCAATGATGATGCGCCTGTGCCGCCGAAGGTAATTGGCATGGCGAATCCGGCAGATGTGTATTGCGGCCAGATTGGCGGCAAGCTTAACCCCAAGCAGAATGTTCAGGGGCAGTATTCCACCTGTACCTTGCCTGATGGGCAAGAGATTGAAAGTTGGGAGCTGTTCCGCCGCGACCATCCGGCGAAAAAATAACCCGGTAGGACGCTGCTAGAACTCTCTATCACTTATCGGATGATATTGGCCTGGCCCCTCCTCTGAAAAGGTCAATGGTAGCCTGCCATCGGGCCGATCTGCCACCGAGAGAGCCGTACGGAAGCTACAACCGCTGTGGATGTTTTTCACCTTCATCACATAGTGGCCGTTGGGCTCCAGCTTGATATTGAAACTGCTGGCGGCGGGGAGGAACACCTCGGCCAGCAGTTGCTTGGTGGCGTTCTCCAGTTTGACCAATACGGCAAACTCATTGTGCTGATTATCCAGCGTTAACGTCTGCAATTTGCTGCCGGTTTGCCAATCTGGCTCATGGAGATAACCTGCCGAAGCGGGCCACGGGCTGCCCTGATTATCTGGCAACGGCCCAACGCAGTGTTGGCGTGCTTCCCGTAACGGGGCTTCCCGTTGGATCACGTAATTCTGTGGCGCGGCAAGGGTAAAACTCTCCTCCTGTACTCCTTCACTGAAGTGATGCTTAGCCAGCAAAACCCCGGCAGCAAGCAGCATAAAGAAGATCAACAGGGTCAGCCGATTGCGGAAGATCGGTGCCAATAGCCTGCCCGGTAGTTGAAACAGCCAGCTTGCAACTCTCAATAGCATTGTTTTTCCTTTATGGCCGCCTGTCTTTCAAGCCGCAACTTGCCTTTCAATAGGTGTTTAATCAGAGCGTTACGTCCGCGTTAACGTAACTTTTTCCAGTATAGCCAACATCCTGACGGCGAAAACCGCCAAAAGCGCTTTTTATAGAAAACCATTGTACGTTTGTGTTCGTTTGTATACATTTATGTTCATTGTTACGTCGCTGGACCTTCAGAATGTCAAAACTGCTGCCCAATGAGCGCCACCAGGCCATCCTTGCCACCTTGCAACAGCAGGGGCGAGTGCTGGCGATCGAAATGGCGGCGCAGCTGCATACCACAGAGGCCACCATCCGCCGCGATCTGCGCCAACTGGCGGCGCAAAACCTGTGCAAACGGATCTATGGTGGGGCGTTGGCGCTCACGCCTGCCGGTGGCTACATGGCCGAGCGGGTTGAGATAAGTGGCGATGAAAAACAGCGGCTGGCTCAAGCAGCCTTGCCCCTGATCCAGACCGGGCAGGTGATCTTTCTTGATGCGGGCAGCACCTACCTTTATCTGGCCGATCTGCTGCCCCGCGATCGGCAACTCACCGTGGTGACCAATGCGCTAAGCGTGGCCAGCCGCCTGCTGGAACGCCCCGGGATCCGTACTATTTTGATAGGCGGTGAGGTAGATGCAGAAATCGGCGGCAGCGTCGATGCCAAGGCATTGGCCGAGATTGCCTCGTTTCGTTTCGATATCGCCTTTACCGGCGTCTGTGCTTACGATCCCGACAGTGGCTTCACCGCGCTGCGCTATCAGGAGGCGCAGTTCAAGAAGCAGATGCTGGCACGCGCTGGCAACGTCGCGGTGCTGTGTACCCGTGACAAGTTCAATACCTACGCGCCTTATACGCTACTGCCCGCCAGCCAGGTCGATTATCTGGTGATTGCCCGTGGCGGCCATGCGCAACTCGAACAGCAGGTCACTCTCAGCGGTGGCAGCGTGCTGTATATTCCCGCAGATGATGGAGAGTGATGATGAAAATCGCCCATGTTGCCCTATGGACACAGGATATTGAGGCTCAGGTCGGCTTCTGGCAGCGCTATTTCAATGGCGTAGCGGGGGAGGAGTATGTAAGCAAGAATCGCCCAGGCTTTATCTCACGCTTTGTTCAATTGGCGGATGGCCCCGCGTTGGAGATCATGTGCGTCCCTGGACTGTTGCCGGGGGGGAAAGGTGAGGAACGCGTGGGTTGGGCCCATATTGCGCTGTCGCTTGGCAGCGAGGCGTTGGTGGACGAACTTGCACAGCGGGCCAAGCAAGAGGGGATTTTGCAGGCGGCACCGCGCTGGACCGGTGATGGCTTTTATGAGGCCATCATTCGCGATCCAGACGGCAACGCGATCGAAATCACCGCCTGATCACGCTTCCTCCAGGGCGGCAAACTGCTGAGCCAGAAAATCGATCAGTAGCCGTACCGCTGGCAGCATGCCACGGCGTGAGGGATAGACAATATGGATCACGCCGCCCTGAGGTTGCCAGCCGGGCAACAGTTGCACCAGATCGCCCCGCAGGATCTCGTCGTGCATCATCATGGTCGGCAGTTGAACGATACCGGCCCCGGCAATCGCCGCGGTACGCAGCATCAGCATGTCGTCGGTGACCAGTCTGGGCTGATGCTCCCACTGGAACGTCTGCCCCTCCGGGCCGCTAAGTTGCCATTGATGCTGTGTTCTGGCCGGGCCGAGATCGAGCGTTGGGTAGTTCTGCAACCCAGCGGGTGAATCGATAGCGCCGATGGTGCGTACCAATGCCGGGCTGGCTGCGATGCACCAGCTGCGCTGAGCCAGGATTTTCAATACCAGGTCGCTGTCTTCTAACGGCGGTGGCCTGACTCGAACCGCCAGATCCAACCCTTCACCCACCACATCGACCCGGCGGTTGGTCGCCTCCAGATGCACCGTCACTCGTGGATAATCCGCCATAAACCTGGCCACCATGCTACCGATACGCGTATGCAACATCGCCACCGGGCAAGACATGCGTACCGTGCCGCAAGGCTCCGCCCGGGTCTGTTCGATTGCCTGCTGTGCCGCTTCGGCCTCAACCAGCATCGCCTTGCAGTGCACATAATAGCTTTGCCCTAAATCGGTCACCGAGAAACGCCGGGTTGAACGCTGGATCAGGCGTACGCCGAGACGTTCTTCCAACTGCGCCACGCGGCGGCTGAGCTTCGATTTGGGAATGCCCAGCGCACGCCCTGCCGGGGCAAATCCTTGATGGTCTACCACGCTGGCGAAGAAATACAGATCGTTCAGGTCTGTCTGCATCGGTTCCCCTATCGTTCTATTTATAGAACACTGAGTGTATATCTTGCCGACTACTGCGGCAAATCGCCCTGGACTAAACTTCTGTCATCAACGTTAGGCCGCGAGGCCTGCAACAGGAGTTTAAGATGAAAAAGATCCTTGGTGTTTATAACAGCCCGGAAGCTCACTGGGTCGGCAACGGTTTCCTGGTGAACTCCCTGTTCTCATATAACGAACTGGGTGCAGAGATGAGCCCGTTCCTGCTGCTGGATCACGCTGCGCCAACCAAATTCCGTTCGCACAGTGGCCGACGTGGCGTGGGGCAGCATCCCCATCGCGGGTTTGAAACGGTCACTATCGTCTATCAGGGCGAAGTAGAGCATCGCGATTCCACCGGCAGCGGAGGGGTGATCGGCCCTGGCGATGTGCAGTGGATGACGGCAGCGTCTGGCATCTTGCACGAAGAGTTTCATTCCAAAGACTTTTCGCAGAAAGGGGGCACCATAGAAATGGTGCAACTTTGGGTCAACCTGCCAGCCAAAGACAAAATGGCGGCACCGGGTTACCAGACTTTGCTGAACCAGGATATTCCTGTCGTGCCTCTGGCAGATAACGCCGGGCAGGTCAGGGTGATTGCTGGGAACTACGGCGGTCATGCTGGCCCAGCGCGTACCTTCAGCCCGATCAACGTGTGGGATATGAAGCTGAACGCCGGGCATACCACCACTTTGCAGGTGGAGGAAGGGCATACGCTGGCCGTGGTAATGCTGCATGGGGCGATTCTGGTCAACGGCGAGCAGATTGTGCGGGAAACGCAAATGGTGCTGCTGGATCGCGCTGGCGACTCAATCACCCTTGAGGCAAATGGCGACGTCAGCTTGCTGGTGCTGAGTGGTGAACCTATCGATGAGCCCATCGTCGGTTACGGCCCCTTCGTGATGAACAGCGAGGCGGAGATCCAACAGGCTTTCCGTGATTTCAACAGCGGTCAGTTTGGCGCGATGCCGCTGACTACCGCAGGCAGCAATCAATAACCTCTGTGTCCCGGTACGGAAAACGTTCTCCGTATCGGGCACCTACTTAACTTACCCATAGGAAGGAGTTGTAACATGACAGCAAATTACAAGCGTCTCGATAAAGACCAGGCCGCCGTGCTGCTGGTGGATCATCAAGCTGGGCTGCTATCACTGGTACGCGATATCGATCCCGATCGTTTCAAGAACAACGTATTGGCTCTGGGCGATCTGGCGAAATACTTCAATCTGCCGACAATCCTGACCACCAGTTTTGAAACTGGCCCCAATGGTCCTTTGGTGCCCGAGTTAAAGGCCCAGTTCCCAGATGCGCCTTATATTGCACGCCCTGGTCAGATTAACGCCTGGGACAATGAAGACTTCGTTAAGGCGGTTAAAGCCACTGGTCGCAAACAGTTGATCATCGCTGGCGTGGTGACGGAGGTCTGCGTGGCGTTCCCGGCATTGTCGGCATTGGCTGAAGGTTTTGAGGTCTTTGTGGTGACTGATGCCTCCGGTACCTTTAACGAGTTGACGCGGCAGTCCGCATGGAGCCGTATGGAAGCCGAAGGCGCGCAGTTAATGACCTGGTTCGGCGTGGCTTGCGAATTGCACCGTGACTGGCGTAATGATATCGAAGGCTTGGGGACGCTGTTTGCCAACCATATTCCAGACTATCGTAACCTGATGACCAGCTACAGTGCGCTGACCTCAGGCAAGTGATCGGTGTGGCGCAGCTGCCAGGCTGCGCCCTGTTCCAATAAAACGTCTCCCCAAATCCCATCCCCCGCTCTTTGCTCAACGGGCAACATATTGAAATTTACGCTTCTTTACTGATAAACCGATTGAAAATTCAGCGGTATTTCCACATATAATGGAGTGTTAATTTCACAAGGAGCGCGTATGGGAATCAGTGAAGAAGAAGCACTCCGTCGGTTGAGTCTAGAAAAAAATGCCGTCGGCAATTCGGCGAAATGGGTGGCAATTGTTTCAGCCGCTTACTTTGCTCTGATGGCGTTTTATGGCCATCCCACCGGCGTATTGGCCATGTCCGGCGCCATTTTTGTCGTTTCAACCACTACCTGGCTGAAAAAACGCCAGAAAGTCAAAGCTTACCGCCAGGTTCTGGCGAAGATTGACAGTGACCAAACCCCCTAACGCCGTTTGCCAGGCGCATTAATTTTTTAGCGGGCTAGCGTAACGGCATTAACATAACCAACTTCAACCCGCTGTGTTCCGCCGGGTAGAACGTTACTTGCTGAAAATGCCGCTCCCCCTGCTGTGGGTGGCTGAAGGTACGTTCGCCGCCTTCACGGGCCATCACGTCCTGCTGTTTCCACCAATGATGAAAAGCGTCGCTGTTGTGGGTCATATTGCGCACAAAGGCACGTATCTCTTCCGTTCCCTGATGATGGCTGGTTTCTGCACGAAACTCGGCCACCACTCGTCGAGCCCGATTTTCCCAGTCACTGACCAGCATCTTCGCCTGAGGGTGAAAAAACATGAAGTGCAGCAGGTTGGGGGTTTTTGCCTGCTTAAGCCAATCGCAGAACAGCTCCTCCGCCTGTGGGTTCCAGGCCACCATATTCCAGGTGAGATCGAGCAGATAACAGGGCACGGTCATTTGATGCACGCTTTGCAGTACGGCGGCATTAATCGTTTCCTGCGGCTGTTCTTTTTCAGGATCGGTGATATGTGCCAGGGTGAACAGATAGTGCCGCTCGGCATGTCCCAGCCGTAACGCGGTGGCGATGCGTGCCAGCGTATAGGGGGAAATCGACACCTCGCGCCCCTGTTCTATCCAGGTATACCAGGTGGCGCTGATGCCACTGATTTGTGCCAACTCTTCACGGCGTAAACCACTGGTGCGGCGACGTGTGGCGGTGGGCAGGCCCAGCATTTCTGGCGTGACCCGCTCGCGGTGCGCACGTAAAAAGGCACCAAGGGCTTTCTGGCTGGAAATTGCGTCTGATTCCATTAGGGTGGTACCTGTTTATACTAGGATAACTGCTCATATTGTACCCGTATAGCTGCTTGATTATAGTCATTACCAGCCATCTCGGCACAGGCGTAAGCCAGATAATAATGGGAGCAGCTATGAGCATCAGCAACAGCCATAAAAATGCGGTCGACCGCCAGTTTGGCGAACAGGCCAATGCCTACCTGACCAGTGCGGTACATGCGCAAGGGAAAGACCTGCAACGCCTGGCCAAGCTGTTGGCAGGGAGTACCGATGCCCGCTTGCTCGATCTGGGGTGTGGGGCAGGGCATGCCAGCTTTACCGCTGCGGCCCATGTTGGGCAGGTGGTGGCGTACGATCTGTCGGCGCAGATGCTGACGGTGGTCGGCAACGCGGCACAGGAAAAGGGATTGGCGAATATTCAGGTGCAGCAGGGCGTGGCGGAGTACTTACCCTTTGATGACGCCAGCTTTGACGTGGTGATCAGCCGCTACTCGGCACACCATTGGCACGATGTGGGTCGGGCATTGCGTGAAGTTAAACGGGTATTGAAATCAGGCGGGCGAGCCATCTTTATGGATGTGGTTTCCCCTGGGCATCCGTTATTGGATATCTATCTGCAAACGGTCGAAGTGCTGCGGGATACTTCGCACGTGCGTAACTATGCACCGGGTGAGTGGTTGAGCATGTTTACTGAGTCTGGGTTGCTGGTGCGGGAAGTCACGGCCGATCGTCTGGATTTGGAGTTCAGCAGTTGGGTGGCCCGGATGCGTACGCCTGAGCATTTTGTCACGGCGATCCGTGCGTTACAGCAGGGGGTGGCAGAAGATGTTCGCCAACACTTTGCCATTCAGACCGATGGCTCATTTACCAGTGACATCATGATGTTCGAAGCGGTAAAAGGTTAAAATTTCAGGGCAGCCGTTGCGGGCTGCCCTGAAAATCCATACTTACTTCTTGTCTTCCAACAGGCAACGGTAGATCAAGCCACCGATAACACCGCCGATCAGCGGTACCAGCCAGAATACCCACAGCTGTTGCAACGCCCAGGTCCCCTGGAAGATTGCCACGGCGGTACTACGTGCCGGGTTAACTGAGGTATTGGTAACAGGAATACTGATCAGGTGGATCAGTGTCAACGCCAGGCCGATGGCCAAAGGCGCAAAGCCTGCCGGTGCGCGTTTATCTGTCGCACCATGGATAACGATCAGGAAGAATGCGGTCAGTACTAATTCAATAACGATGGCGGCCTGCAAAGAATAACCACCCGGTGAATGCTCGCCATAGCCGTTAGAAGCAAAACCGCTGGTAGTTGCATCAAAGCCGGTTTTACCGCTGGCAACTAAATAAAGCACCGCGGCGGCGGCAATACCACCAATCACCTGGGCAACCACATAGGGAATAACATCTTTGGCAGGGAAACGGCCGCCTGCAAATAATCCCATTGTGACCGCTGGGTTAAAGTGCCCACCAGAAATATGGCCAACAGCATAGGCCATGGTGACCACGGTAAGGCCGAACGCTAAAGCAACTCCAGCAAAACCAATACCTAATTGAGGAAAGGCTGCGGCCAGCACTGCGCTACCACAACCACCGAACACCAACCAAAAAGTACCGAAAAATTCGGCAAAAAGTCGCTTTGACATAGATTCCATCCTGCTGGGGGAACAAACTAACGGACGTTAGCATTAAAACTATAGAGCACCTTTTTAATATTGTAGTGGCCTATAGCATAAATTTTCGCGCACACCTTCGATTACGGCCGGTATTAAAGCCCTATCTTTTTATTTTGTCTATGTTAAAGCGAATATTTTAAGAAATTATCTTATTTTTTGCTGTTTTTTTATCTTGCTTATGGGTAATTTTCCTATTTTATATAGGATTAATTCCGTGTTTTATTTTTCGTATGGGTAAATTCTTATTTTTCAATTGGTTTTTATCACTCAATAATGAAGGGCTGATTGTTTATTTCTATTTGTTATCTGCTGAATTAGACTCAGCTGTCATGAAAGTGTCACCGTTGGTGGTTAGGCTTTCAGGCTGTTACTTTCCCTTACAAAGAGTTAATGCTATGAGAATCAAACCGCTTGGCGTGTTGTTGGCCTCTTTATTACCGCTGTTGTCCCATGCTGCCGATATTGGCGTTGCTCGTTACAACGTCAGCTTTCCTGATGGCGATCGAGTGGGCTATTCCGGCGCTTTTGCCAGCCAGTTTCCCAATGGGCTACCGGTAGGGATTGGTTCCGGGCTGGTATTTAATGGCCAGGAAGGGGGGGATCTACTGCTGACCACCGTGACCGATCGTGGCCCGAACGCCGATGCGCCAGCAGTCGGCAAACAGGAGGCCAAGATTTTTGCCAACCCGGCCTTTGTTCCCCTATTGATGGAAATCCGTATTGGTGGCGGTAAGGCCATTGCCACCCAAGCCCGTCCTTTGCACGATGATAACGGCTCTGTTAGCGGCTTGCCGTTGCCTGGCAACCTGATTGGCTCAACGAATGAAGTGGCATTGACGGATACGCTCAAGCCGCTGGCGAGTGACAAACGCGGGTTGGATACCGAGGGGATCACGCCAGACGGCAAAGGGGGCTATTGGCTGTGTGACGAATATGGCCCCTTCCTGATCCATATCGATGGCCAGGGTAAAATTCTGGCGAAATATGGCCCAACGCCGTTAGCGGGGGAGCAAGCGGTTGCTAGCGGTCTGCCAAACATTATTAAATGGCGTCAACCGAACCGGGGTTTTGAAGGCGTAACCCGGTTGCCGGATGGGCGGATCCTGGCCGCGGTGCAGAGCACGCTGGATATCGATGGCAAGAGCAAGAACCAGGCGCAGTTTACCCGTTTAGTCAGCTTTGACCCTGCCAGTGGCAAAACGGCCATGTATGGTTATCCGATCGATATCGCCCGTTACCAGAAAGCCAAAGATGCCAAGATTGGCGATATCGTGGCGGTTGATAATCAACATATCCTGCTGATCGAACAGGGCAGTGACAAAGACAAGCAAATGATGAACAAGATCTATTTGGTTGATCTTAGCCAGGCCAGCGATCTGACGTCGTTCGATGGCCAGGGCAAGGCGTTGGAATTTGCTGATACCAGCGAACTGGCCAAGCGTGGGGTGAAGCTGGCCCAGAAACGTGAAGTGGTCGATCTGCGTAAACTGGGTTGGCAGCAGGAGAAGGTGGAAGGATTGGCGCTGATCGACAATCGCACACTGGCGGTGATTAACGACAACGACTTTGGTTTGCAGGCCAAGCTGGTCAACGCTGAGCCTGAAGGGAAGAAGATTGGCGACTATCAGCTGGATCAGCAAGGAAAGCTGAGTTTGGCAGGTAAACCGGTAAACACGACGATTGAATTGCGGCCATTGGTACAGCCAGAGTCCTTGAGCGAACTGTGGGTGCTGACCCTGCCAGAACCATTGCGCTGAACAGGTGCAGTAAGTTGATAGAAGAATGTCTGCCGGATAATTGGGCCAGGTTTGGCCCAATTATCCGCTGAGCGGGGGCAGGGAGAAAGAAAATTGCTTTAAAATAAACCGGGTTATCTCTGTTGACTAAATATAATTATTAATTTTTTCAAATAGAGCGTAAAATTTGCGCTATAAATAAAGTTATGCGCTATCAGGAAATACCCACTCTCACTTTCTCCTTATTTTGCTCACAATGATTGAGCTTCTTTACATTGGATGACGTCTGTTTTCAATGGTTAACTCATAATTAACCTCACTGAGAACGAGTTCAAATGAAAATAACGGAGTCAATCATGAAACTATTACCATGCATCGCAGCAGCATTGATCGCCACCGCTTCATTCTCCACCATGGCCGCAACCATGGGTGCCAAACAGGTTGATAGCACTCAAGCCAGCAGCATGCAGAGCATCGGCGTGGTGTCGGTTTCCGGTATTAACGGCTCACCGGATGACGCTATCCATGCGTTGAAACAAAAAGCGACTGAAGACGGTGCAACGCACTATCGAATCATTGGCCTGGATAATCCAGGGGATTCCAGCGCTTGGCGTGGTACTGCGGAAGTTTATCGCTAATTAATCAACGATAAATAGCTGAGTGGCCAATGAGGTTGGCCAATATAATAGACGGCTGCGGATAATAATCTGTCCAATACTTTGTTGGTTGATTATTATCGCAGCCTTTTGGATTTTTATTTTATGATGCCTGGTTGCATTTGATTACAACTATCAGGGCAGTTTTCGGAATGGGGTTAATGAAACCTTAAGAAATTCAGTCCACATTGGGGAACTCATACGATGGAGGCCTCAATGTTAAATGCGACACGGCTGCAACTAAAGCATCACTTTTCCTACCTTCAGCAGTTTATGGTCTCCCCCCGAACCGTGGGCACATTGGCACCTTCCTCCCAATGGCTCTGCCAGGCTATGTTGCACCAGATCGAGTGGACGCAAGCCTTGACGGTGGCCGAGCTTGGGGCGGCGGACGGTGTGCTGACCAAACGGATCCTGGGCCGCATGCGGGCCGATGCTCAACTGGATGCCTATGAAATTCAAACCAGCTTCGTCCACAAGCTGCAACAGATTGATGATGGCCGCCTGCGGGTGATGGCCTATTCGGCGGAAAGGCTGGAGCGCGATTACGACGTTATTTTTTCCTGCCTGCCGCTGCTGTCGATCCCGCTCAGGATAAGAGTGCGTATCTTGCAGCAGGCGCAGCAGCGTTTACGGGCCAACAACGGCACGTTGGTGCTGTTCCAATACAGCCATCTCTCGGAAAAGCTGCTCTCGCGCTATTTTCATTGGCAGCGGCGGTTGGAGGTGCGTAACTTCCCCCCTGCGTTGGTGTATGTGTGTACCCCGCGCTGATCACAGCCGCTTTTCCATCACCACCACTTCGTCGCCATATTGCTGGCGGCGTTCGATAGTCTGCCAGCCCCAACCGGCGTACAACCCTTCGCTGTGATCGGTGATCAGATGCAGAACGGGATGGCTGCGTTGTTGTGCCGCGCTGACGATCGCCTGCTCCAGGCGCTGGGCAATACCCTGCCGACGATGATCCGGGTGTACAAAGACACCGGCCAGCCAGGGGGAGAGATCCATGCGATGATGGTCGTCACTTGGCCACAGGCTGGCCATCCCCAGGGGGCGCTCGCCATCAATCAGCAGCAGCGTCAGGAAATCTTCGCTGGGTTTACTGCACAAAGCAAAGCGTTGGCGGGTACGTTCTAGCGTGCCGCCTCGTTGTGAACCCCATTGGCCGAATGCCCAAGCGGCACAGACATCGGCAAAGTGTGGGTAGTCTGTCAGCGTAACGATCTGTTGAGCCATATTTATCCCCCGGTGTTGTGATACCAATTTAGCCTGCAAGGCCGCAGCGTGGCGACTGCTTTTGGTTTTTTATCTGCTGAGATTGTTCAGGGCGTATCTTCGCTGTTGATTGAATATTTAAATGAGAGTAATTATCATATAGCACTTTGTGGCGCTATTGGTGATTTCTGCCTGCGGCAAAATCTGTTTAAATAGCCGGCCGCTAACCAGGAGCCAGACATGAGCCTGAAGCTACGCTTGGCACAACCGCAGGATATCCCGCAGTTGGTCGCGGTTGAACGTTCCGCCGCCCAGCTGTTTCGCCAGCAGCCAGAGTTACAGTTTATTGCCGAAGGTGAGGTGATGAGCCCGCGGCAGCACGTCGATTTTATCGAGCAGCAGCAGGAGTGGGTGATGGCTAGCCCAACTGAGCAGATCGCCGGTTTTATCGCGGTGCAGCCATTTCCGCACAGCTGGCATATCGCCGAGCTTTCGGTTGCGGCCAATTGGCAGCGGCAAGGCGTGGGCAAGCGCCTGATCGAAGAGATTGCCCGGCTGGCCTTGCGCCAAGGCATCCAACGGTTAACGCTAACGACGTTCGTGCAAGTGGCATGGAATGCACCTTATTACCAGCGCCTTGGCTTTCGCACCATTCCTGTTGCACGGTTGGATGCGTATCTACAGCATCTTCTGGCGCAGGAGGTAGAGCATGGGTTTACTGCCAATAGCCGCTGTGCTATGGAATTTACACTATCGTAAAGATTGAAATACAGATTCAGGGCGGTATGATGCAGTTACAACGCCAACGCTCGATCGACCTGCGGACAGGTTCGCAGGCAATCTAATGCATTCAGTCACCGCAAAAGGGACAACCCGTAATGACACAAGCCATTTTTATGGTAGGAGCTCGTGGAGCAGGTAAAACCACGGTCGGCAGTGCATTGGCGCAGGCGCTGGGCTATCGGTTTATCGACACCGATCTGTTTATGCAGCAAACCACGCAAATGAGCGTAGCGGAAATGGTCGCACAGGTGGGTTGGCAGGGATTTCGTCAGCGCGAAACCCAGACCCTGCAAGCGGTAACTCAACCGTCAACCATAGTTGCCACTGGCGGTGGGGCGATCCTGGCCGAAGAGAACCGGCGTTTTATGCGTCAGCATGGCACAGTGATATACCTACGTGCCCCAGCCAGCGTATTGGCGCAACGGCTGGCAGAGTTTCCGGAGGAGGGGCAGCGCCCAACGCTCACTGGCCGTCCCATTGCCGAAGAAATGCTGGAAGTATTGGCGGTACGTGAGGCTCTCTATCAGGAGGCTGCGCACCATGTTATGGATGGCACCGCTAATCCCCAGCAGGTAGTCGAGCAAATCTTGGCGGTCTTGCAAGGCGAGGCGGTAAAGTAATTTTCCCAGGCCACATCTTGTGCCACGATATCACTGACCAATCCCAACCAACTCGCTATGTGCTGTAGGGGCGCCGCATGCTGCGCCCGCTTAGCTGCAGCCGATTAACTAAGTAAAATAAAGCCCTGGCGTTATGCCAAATCGCTGACGGAAGGCGGCAATATAGGCGCTGACGTTCTCATAGCCACATTCGTTGGCTACGTTAGCAACGGGCATACCGGCCGATAGCGCCTCTAACGAACGGATCACCCTGGCTTGTTGACGCCAGCGGGAAAAACTCATGCCGGTTTCCTGCATAAAGCGTCGGCTAAGGGTGCGGGGGCTTAAGCCCGCCCATGCAGCCCATTCACCTTGTTGGCGATCATTGGCGGGATCGTTCAATAAGCCATAGGCAATTCTCAGCAACCGGGCATCTTGTGGCAGCGGTAGTTGCAGCGGTTCGGCCTCCTCGCTTCGCATCTCATCGAGCAGAACCTCCACCAAACGTTGTTGCGCCATGTCGAGCGGCGCAGAAAACTGTGCAATGCGTTCAACCAGCGCCGAGCTTAAGGCGTTGGCGGCGGTCAGGCGTGGCGTTGCCGCCAATGTGTTGCAGCAGGTCTCGGGTAAATAAATGATCCAGCCGATCACCTTGCCGCAGGCCAGTGCCTGATGAGGGCAGTGGGGCGGAAGCCAGCCAAGGTTACCGGCAGTCATTGCCCACTGCTGCCCCGCGGTTTCTAACATCATCATGCCGTGGGTCAACAGATAGACCTGCCCCTGTTGATGCTGATGCCAAGGCGTCAGGTGTTTTTTAGCGTGCAACAAACGTTCGCTGTGCAGTTTCATCAGGTTGGCCGATTAGCGTTATTGAATATCTTGATACGGTTATTATGCCATTGCTGATTGCCTTTATGCTCTTTGGACGCTATCACACCGGAGAGAACAGCATGATTCACCAAACTCTTGTCCTTACGGCTTTACAGCAAATTGTAGCTAATCCTGAACACCAGCCCGAGCTGATTGCCAATCTGTTCAGCCGCCACTATCACCAGACGGTGGATGGTCATACGCTAGATTACCCGCAGTTTATCCAGCATATGGCCTTGCTTAAACAGATCACCTGCAGCATGCAGCTTCAGATCCTCGCCATCGCCGCCGCCGGGGAAAATGTCTTCACCCATCATTGGGTGAATATTGAAAAACGTGATGGCAGCCAGAGCCAGATTAGGGTGTTAGCCCATTTCACCGTGCGTGATGGCCAGATCCAATCCTGTGTTGAACTGACACAGTTGCTGGCCGGTGAACACCAGGACCGGGATTTGGGGTCGCGCCGATAACTGGCATTTCAGTGTGGTTGTCTATACTTAACAACAGGTCATCACATTGGAGAGCACTATGCCGAGTAAACCTCCCTACCCGAGAACGGCGCGTATCAAGGCCGTAGACAAGGGCGAAGTGGGCAAGCAGGTTCGTTGGTATGAGCTACGGGCCGATCACCCCAAACCCGATACGCTGATCAGCGAGCATGAAACCGAACGGGAAGCGTTAGACGCCAAGCGGCGTTACGAGGATGAAAGCCTGGGTGAATAGCCTGTGGAGTAACAACAAGTGGCCGGTATAAACCGGCTTCATTTTTTCAACTGCGTTGTGCTATCCCCGATCGGTTTTTCCCCGCATTTGGTTCCATCTCCATCATTCTGTCCGAGACTTCTCTCGCCATTTATATCTTACGCCATCTTTTAATAGCGGTATCAACCGCGCTGACGACTTAGCGAATATTGGTAGCTTATGCTGATATTGACGCTGAAAGACGGACATATGCCAATTATCTCGGAAAATGACTTTGCTATCTGTGCAGTATTCTCAATGTTAAAGCATCATTCGCTGTAATTTCGCTGTGTGATAAAAATAAACTGCTTGACGATAAGTGGAATGGGTTTTAGGTTTCTAAATATTGATTGGGAACTGGGTTCCATATAGTGGAACAAGGCGAGCCATGACTACCTTGGAAAATGCGGCTGCGGTATTAAAACTATTTTCTCAACGGCAGATAACGCATGGCCAAGGGGGGATTTCTTTTACTGATGTCGTCGAAAGGTTGAGGCTGCCAAAAAGTACCGTATCGCGCCTGCTACAAACGATGGAAAGCCAGGGGCTGTTAGAGCGGGATCCGCAAAGCCGTCAGTACCATATTGGCTATCTGCTGCTTGGGGTGGCTAGCCATTATCTTTCCACTCCGTTGGTGGAAAGTGCTACGGCGGCGATGATGCAGCTTAATCAGTTAACCTTCTGTACCGGCTATATATCGGTGTTGGAGGGGCGGGAGAATTGGGTGATGCGTACGCTGCCTGGCCGCCATTTTTTGCAGGTGGTGACACCGGTGGGGGCCAGTTCGCCAGCGGCAGAAACTTCTGTGGGGCGCGCGATACTTGCGCGCGAGAGTGATGAGCAGGTGCGTGAGCGTTTTGCTGCTGGCTACCAGGTCGCTTCGGCAAACTCTCCAAAAACGCTGGAGGCATTGCTGCAAAAGTTGGCAACCATCAGGCAACAGGGCTGGTCATTGGCCCGTAACGAAACGCTGCCGGGGATCAGTTCATTGGCAACCTCGGTGATGAATAAGCACCGCAGCGAGACGGTGGGGTTATGCCTCTCTTTCCCCTCGCAGACCGAGGACCAGCCTTATTCTCCCCAAGTGCTTGAGGCATTAATGACGGTTTCCCGGCAACTGGCAGAAAAACTCGGTGATGACTATTGGCAACAGATCAAATAGCTCACCGTAAACCGGCTTGATTAGCGCGCCAACACCAGGGCATATCGCTGATGAGTTAATGGTAGAGAGCGTCGTTCTACCATTAACGTGGCCAAGGCAGGCACTAAATAATTTATTTCACTGCATAGGGTTTCGAATAATGGAACTCTATCGGCAATCTGTGTCCGAAATATTATTTTTGCCATTTAGCAGGGATATTCACAGGGTGGATTTATGAAACCAGATATAACGAGTAATCCATTGAAAGATATCGGTACGTTACTGGTGATGGTGCTGTTATCCGTCGTCGGGGCGATAATTGGCGTACAGTTGATCACCACATTGGGCGTGACGCCTAATACTTCGATTATCGGTGCGCTGATCGCCATGCTGCTGGCCCGGATCCCGCTGCGCATGTTCCAACGCTATCGTTCGATACACACTCAGAATCTGGCCCAAACGGTAATTTCCTCAGCCACCTTCGGGGCGGCCAATAGCCTGCTGATGCCGATTGCCGTGCCTTATGTCATGGGACAACCGCAATTGATCCTGCCGATGTTTTGCGGCGTAGCGGCGGCGATGCTGCTGGATGCTTACCTGCTGTACCGGATGTTTGACACTAAAGTGTTCCCGGCGGCGAATGCCTGGCCCCCGGGAGTCGCGGCGGCGGAGGCTATCAAGGCTGGTGACCGTGGTGGTAAACAGGCCTGGTTGCTGGTTGTCGGCGTTGTTGTGGGGATTGCAGGCTCGATGTTGAAGATCCCCATGGCGGCCTTCGGTACTGCATTTATTGGCAATATCTGGGCGCTGAGCATGTTCGGTGTTGGCCTGCTGCTGCGTGCTTACGGCCAGCCGCTGACCGGTGTCGACATCAATGCGCACTATATTCCGCATGGCGTGATGGTCGGTGCCGGGCTGGTGGCATTGATCCAGGTGGTGCAGGTGATCCGCAACAAAAATCAAAGTTCGACATCTACCTATACCCAACCTGACAGCGAAGTACGCAAAGCCTTGGGTCTGGGGGCTGTCGGATATGTCGTGATTGCCGGGATGCTGGCTTTGGGGGGCGGGCTATACAGCGAAATGTCGCTGACCATGCTGGTGCTGTTTGTCATCTATGCCGCGTTTGCTGCCTTTGTACATGAATTGATCGTCGGCATTGCGGCGATGCATTCCGGCTGGTTTCCAGCATTTGCGGTGGCGCTGATCACGCTGATCGTTGGGATCATGCTTGGTTTCCCTCCTCTGGCGCTGTGCATTCTCACCGGATTTACCGCAGCGACCGGGCCGGCGTTTGCCGATATGGGCTTTGATCTTAAAGCCGGTTTTATCCTGCGGGGTTACGGTAAAGATTTACAGCAGGAACTGCTGGGGCGGCGTATTCAGCTGATTGCCGCCATGATTGCTTTTGTGATCGCCATTCCCGTGGTTTATCTCTCTTACACCAGCTATTTCCTGCAGGAGTTGATCCCACCGGTGGCCCGGGTATACGCCAAAACCATTGAGGCAGGAGCCCAGCCCGGTATTGCGTCCAGCCTGCTGATTTGGGCTATACCAGGCGCGATAGTGCAGTTTATTGGGGGGCCTAAACGCCAGCTCGGCGTGCTACTTGCGACAGGTTTGCTGATTAATAACGCCTTGGCAGGATGGGCGGTGCTTGCCGGTATCGCGCTGCGCATTCTGATCATCAAACGCTGGGGGGATAAAGGCCGCGCGCCGATGGAGATCATGGCTGCCGGGTTTATTGCCGGTGATGCGCTATACAACTTCTTCAACTCGATCTTTTCCAGCAAGGGAAAATAACGCCGTGCCTGCAATTGCGGGAGGCATAAACCTATCAGGCAACATTTGCGAGGGATTAACATGAGTTTGCAACAAACGCTGCAGGTCTTTGAGCTGATTGATAATGCCTATGTCAAAGGGCAGGACGTGGTCGATCTGTTTGCCCACTACCCGTCGGTCAAGGCCAGCACTCATCGTGTCAACGGTGAGAAGGGCACCACGGATTTTGTCCGCATCGAGATCCCTGGCAGTGCAGGCAAGCAATCCGGTGGTGATGCGCCAACGTTGGGAATTATTGGCCGGTTGGGCGGTATTGGAGCTCGCCCCACGCGCATAGGATTGGTGTCAGACGGTGACGGGGCGATTGCGGCGATCGCCAGTGCACTAAAGCTGGCAGAAATGCAGCGCAAAGGTGACGTTCTGCCTGGTGACGTGGTGATCACTACGCATATTTGCCCGAACGCACCCACTCGCCCACACGATCCGGTCGATTTTATGGATTCACCCATCGATGACGTCACGATGAATGATAACGAAGTGGTGCCGCAAGCCGATGCCATTTTGTCGATCGATACCACCAAGGGCAATCGCATTATCAACCACAAGGGCTATGCGCTGTCACCGACGGTGAAACAGGGCTACATCCTGCGGGTGTCGGAAGACCTTTTGCGTATCATGGAAATGACCAGTGGCCGCCCGGCAGTGACCTTCCCGATCACCATGCAGGACATTACGCCCTATGGTAATGGTGTTCATCATCTCAACAGTATCCTGCAACCTTCAACGGCTACGGCAGCGCCAGTGGTCGGTGTGGCAATTTGTACTGAGTCGGTAGTGCCGGGCTGTGGCACCGGTGCCAGCCATGAAGTGGATATCGCGCTGGCGGTGAAATTTGCCGTGGAAGTGGCCAAAGAGTTTGGGCGTGGTACCTGCAGCTTCTACGATCCTGCTGAATATGACCGTCTGCTGGCGCTTTATGGCAGCCTGAGCCATTTTCAACAGCGGAAATAACCGTGACGCCTGCCAGATTGAATGAGCAATAGAACACCGAACGTTGGTTACCGAACTCATTGTTTGATCCCGCTCATGTTTTGCCGTGCGTAACGATCGCATTTCGCATCAAAAACCAGTGACAGACCCGGATTCATCCCCCAATATGGAGATCCCTCAAAGATGATTACGCAGGTGCCAGTCTATGCTGAAAGTGAACGAGTATTTTGCCGGGAAAGTGAAGTCTATCGGTTACGATAGTAGCAGCATCGGTCGTACCAGCGTCGGGGTGATGGAAGAGGGTGAGTACACCTTCGGTACCGCACAACCGGAAGAGATGACGGTGATCACCGGGGCATTGAAAGTGCTGTTACCGGGCGCACCAGATTGGCAGGTGTTTACGCCAGGCGAGAAGTTCTTTGTGCCTGCGCAGAGTGAATTCAACGTTCAGGTTGCCGATGCGACGGCCTACCTGTGTCGTTATCTGAGTAAGTAATCAGTACAGTTTGGCCGGGGATGAAGATTTTCCCCGGCACTCCTCAGAGGGCGCAACTTGTTGCGCCCCTTCTGTTTTAGCGCTGTGCTTCGCCACCCAAGGCTTCGATGGTGTTGCTGATCAAGGCCGCCAGTTCGCTGGTCATCAGGATGAAGTCGGCATCGAAACGCTGGGCAAAATCCTCACGTTCGATATCATCGTTCTGATCGCGCAGCGTATCGGCAAACTTCAGGCGCTTGAGTGAGCCGTCGTCGGCCAGCACCAGTTGGATGCGTTCCTGCCAATCTACCGCCAGCTTGGTTACCAGCTTGCCAGCTTCGATATGTACGGCAATCTCGTCGCTGATCAGGTTCTGCTTCTTACAGCGGATCACCCCGCCTTCTTCCAGAATGGCCTTCAGTTCGGCCTCATCCTGAATGATAAAACCGGCTGGCAGTTCGCCGGAGCGGACCCATTCGGTCAGCGTCAGCTCGATCGGGCTTTCCATGGTCAAAGGTACCACCGGCAGAGAGCCCAGGCTCTTACGCAGCAGCGCCAGCATATCTTCGGCGCGTTTGGCGCTGGCGGCATCGACCATAATCAGACCGTTAACGGTATCGATCCACATATAGGTCTGGTTGAAGCGGCTGAAGGCGCGTGGCAGCAGGCTGTGCAGCACTTCATCTTTCAGGGAGTCTTTCTCGGTTTTTTTCAGCTTGCGGTGCTGCTCGCCTTCCAGTTTTTCGATCTTGGCCTGTAGCTCTTGTTTCAGTACCGGAGAGGGCAGGATCTTCTCTTCTTTACGGGCGCAAATCATGATCTGGCCGTTAACCGCGTGCGTCAGTGCGTCGCTGTGAGAACCCATCGGGGAAACCCAGCCGGTTTTCGCCATGTCCTGGCTGCCACACGGGGTGAAGGCAAAGGCGCTGAGCTGTTTTTCCATTTCATCCGCAGTTAGCGCAACGTCGCGGCTCAAACGGTAAACCATCAAATTCTTAAACCACAGCATAATGTTATCCCAGGCTGGGCGTGCATTTGGCACGCAGATTCATCAAAAGCAGGGCGGCATAATAACGAATTGACGCTGAAAAATCGCCTCATTCCCGCTGATTTGCGTCCACTGCCGCGTTTCACACAGCCAGATAGGGGAATTGCCATTGGCGTCACATTCGGTGAGCGTGGCGTGAGCCGGGCTATGCGCTACACTGGGCGGCAAGTTTGTTGTCGCGCTGAATTGGGGAGAGAAATTGTGCGTATTGGTATCGATCTGGGTGGCACTAAAATTGAAGTGATTGCATTGGCTAACGATGGAGCGGAGCTGTTCCGTCATCGCATTGCCACCCCTCGTCATGATTATCAGCTGACGCTTGAGGCTATCTGCGGGCTGGTGACGCTGGCGGAGGAAAAAACCGGCCAGAAAGGCTCGGTGGGTGTGGGGATCCCTGGGACGCTGTCGCCCTTTACCGGCCTGGTAAAAAATGCCAACTCTACCTGGCTGAATGGTCAGCCGATGGATAAAGATCTTTCCGCAATGTTGCAACGTGAAGTGCGACTGGCTAACGATGCCAACTGCCTGGCTGTATCGGAAGCCACTGATGGTGCCGCTGCGGGAAAAAAAACCGTGTTTGCGGTGATCATTGGCACCGGTTGTGGGGCTGGAGTTGCGATAAGCGGCCAGGTGCATTCCGGGGGCAATGGCATTTCCGGCGAGTGGGGCCACAACCCGTTGCCGTGGTTGGATGAGGACGAACTGCGTTTTCGCGCCGAAGTGCCCTGTTACTGCGGCAAGCAAGGCTGTATAGAAACCTTTATCTCCGGTACCGGTTTCGCTACCGACTATGCACGGTTGAGTGGTCAAGCCCTGAAAGGCCACGAAATTATGGCGCTGGCTGCACAACAGGATGCGGTGGCAGAGTTGGCTATTCAGCGTTACGAAATGCGGCTGGCGAAGTCTCTGGCTCACGTGATCAATCTCTTTGATCCCGATGTGATCGTCCTGGGCGGCGGCATGAGCAACGTGGAGCGGCTGTATCAAACGGTGCCGTCACTGGTGAAACCTTGGGTATTTGGCGGCGAGTGCGAAACGCCAATCCGTAAGGCAATACACGGTGATTCCAGCGGTGTACGCGGTGCAGCCTGGTTATGGCCTCAGGTGTAACAAACCTCAAGCGCCTTACTCCGTAGGGGGGCAGTTTGCAGCCCCCTACGTTGAGAACCCTAATCCTTTGGTGCGTAGTCTTTTTCGCTTTCGCTGCGTACCCGCTCGATATGGATGGTCAGAAACAGCATCTCTTCGCTGGTCAACTGGTGCTGGTAGTTCTTCTCGATATGCTGGTTGATCTTGCCAGCACAGGCGAATGACTCGCGGTATTTCTCCTTCACTACCTGATACAGCGAATCGTCCTCGCTGTTGACGTAATTCTTGCCTAGCAGGCGCTGGGCAAAGAATTTCAGGTGGGTGACAAAACGATGGTAGCTGAGGGTTTCCTCGTTGTAGTCAAAACGGAAATGATATTTGACGATATTGAGGATCTCCTGCATCACGCGGGTGATATGCAGGGTGTTGTGCATTTCGTCATTGAGCTGCGCGTTGACCAGGTGCAAGGCGATAAACCCAGCCTCGTCTTCCGGCAACGTAGTTTCCAGGCGCTGGGCGATGATGGTTAACGCCTCAAGCCCGATGGCAAACTCGTTTGGATAGAGTTTCTTGATCTCCCACAGCAGTGCGTTCTTGATATCCAGCCCTTGCGCGTGGCGTTGCAGCGCAAAATGGATATGGTCGGTCAGCGTGATATAGACAATGTTATGCAGTTTCCCCGGCAACCGCTCGCGGGCGAGGGTGATGATCTTGTCTGCGGTGGTGACACATGCCAGCGGGATCTCCGCCAGCAGTTCTTTGTAGCGTTCGCTCATTTCGCCACTGTTGAGGGTGAACACCTTTTCAATCAGGCTTTCATCCACACTTTCCCCGGCTTTCTTTTGAAAGCCAATGCCACGCCCCATAACCACCGTTTCCTCCTGATGGTCATTCAGCGTAATCACTACGTTATTATTGAGTATTTTAGCGATTTTCATGGCTATTCCCGGCCCGCTGAAAACGAAAAAACCCGACGTCCAGGAGCGATCCCGGAGGTCAGGTTTTGCCTGTATGCACAGTGACAATCCTGTAATCATTATCATGATAACCGTTGTCGGCTCTGGCTCAATGCTTTTCAGCCTGTACTGTCGCCGCGATCACATTTCTGGTCGTAGTTACCTCTTGACGTAAACCTCAGTCGCGGTCATTCGCAGCGAAACTGCGCGTCCAGTCGGCTGACCCCCAGCCCATTGACCTTTTTCACCTTAATCTGTACCGGGATACGCTCCTTCATCGCCTCCACGTGGCTGATCACGCCGATGGTTTTGCCGGTGGCGTTAAGGCTGTCCAAGGCGTCTAGCGCGGTATCCAGCGTCTCGGCGTCCAGCGTGCCGAAGCCCTCGTCCAGGAACAGCGAATCGATGCTGGTCTTGTGGCTGACCAGATCGGACAAGGCCAGCGCTAGCGCCAGACTCACCAGGAAGCTTTCACCGCCGGAAAGGGTACGGGTGTCGCGCAGGGCATCGGCCTGCCAGGTATCAACCACCTGTAGCTCCAGCGCATCACTGGTTTTGCGCTGCAACAGATAGCGCCCGTGCAGGCGGCCAAGCTGGTTGTTGGCCAGATACACCAGGTGATCCAGGGTCAGGCCCTGAGCGAACTTGCGGAACTTGTCGCCCTCCTTGGAGCCGATAAGCTGGTTGAGCAGGCTCCAGTCGTCATACTGCTGTTGGCTTTGGGCGATCTGTTCGAACAGGGACTGTTGATTGAGGCGGCGCTCGGCATCGCTGCTCAGTTGGTTGCGCACCTCACCTTGGCGCAGCTGTAGTGTTTTCAGCCGCTCTGCCAGTTCGCTGAGCGCGGTGGTGAGTTGCTCAATATTAACCTGGGTTTCATCCAGTTCCGCAGGGCGATCTAGCCGGTGCTGTTCCAGAGCTTGTACGGCCTGCGCCAACAGCGTTGTGGCCCGCACCTGGCGCTCCTGCAACTGCTCTTTGTGCTGCTGTAAGCGCTGGCGTACGTCGTCATCCAGTAGCGCGGCGTTGAATGCGGCCTCATCGTCGAAGGTACTGCTAGCCAAGGCCTGCTGCCACTGTTGCTCGGCCTGTTGTCCCCGTTCGGCTTGCTGTTGCTGTTGTTGCTGCAAACCGACCCACTGGCCAGCCAGGCGATCGCGCTGCTCCTGGGCTTTGTGCAATAGCTCAGTAGCCTGTTGTAAGGCGTGCTCTGCGGCGATTTGTGCCGTGCGTAACTGCTCACGGGCTTCAGCCACCGTTCTCTCACCAAACAGCGCGATGCGTTCGTTACGCTGTGCCAGCAGCTGAGTTTCATTCGTCAGGCACTGCTGTTGCCACTGTGCCAATTGGCGCTGGGTTTCCTGCTGGCTTTTCTGCAGTAGCTCAAAGCGCTCATTCAGCCGCGCCGTTTCCTGTTGCGAACTCTGCTGTTCAGTTTGCAGGGCATTCAGGGCATCCTTCGCAAGCTGTACGGCCTTGGCGAGCCGTTCGTGCTGCAACAGCAGTTGCTGACCGGCCTGTTCCTCACTATCGCAAGTCTCCAGCCAGGCGGTTAACCGGGCGCTGTCTTGCAGCGTAAAGTCGAAGGCCAAGGGCGCGCTGAGGGTTTGCCAGCTTTGCAGATAGCTTTCCTGCTGCTCAAGTTCCTGGTTCAACTGCGTTTGCAGGCGTTGCTGCTGCTCTTTCAGGCTTTCACTGCGTGCGCGCAGCTCTGTTCCTTTAGTGTGCAGCTCTTCGGTTTGGGTGCGCAATTGAGCGACGCGCTGTTCCGTTTCTGACGGTTTGACGGCCTGATATTGCTCGATCGCCGGATGCTGCGTGGAGCCGCACAGCGGGCAGGGGGCATCGGTTTGCAGACGCGCCCGTTCGGCTTCCAGACTGACGATGCGCTTTTCCAGTTCGAGCGTCTTCTCAACGTCTGTCAGATGCGCTTTTTGCTGTTTATACTGCTGGCGCACCGCATCGAGCTGGGTTTCTACTTCGGTCAGCTGTTTTTGGCGCGTAGTGAATTCGAGCCGCTGCTGCTCAAGGCGCTGTTGGTTCTGCTGGAACAGTAAGGCCAGTTTGGACAACTGTTGACGAACCGGGCGCAAGCCACTCAGTTCGGTCTGGCGGTGACGCAGTTTCTCCTGTGGGGATTGCGCCTCTAACGTGGCTTGCTGCTGGAGTTGGCTATCCAGCGCCGCCGTGAGTTCAAGCTGCCTGGTCTGATAGTGACCCGCCAGGGTAGCCAGTTGGCCGCGTCTTTCGGTGAGTTGTTCCAGCGTGCGCCGCAGCTCTTCGCTCTGCCGCTGGCTCTCCGCATGCTGTTTACGCGCTTCTGCCAGTTGGTTTTGTGACTGAGCAATCTGATGATCGAGCGGCAACACCTTGTCATCTATCAGCGTTTGCTGCTGTTGCTGATGTGCCGCCTGGGCTTGCCTGGCCTTTTGCGCCTGATCCAACTGCTGCTGTAACGGGATTAGTTCGGCCAATTGCCGCTCTTGCTGCTGAGCCAACTGTTCGATCTGTTGCTGCAACGCCAAACGATCCCGCTGACAACGATTACGCTCATTGAGCAACGGGCGCAGTTTCTCGGCAGGCTCACTGCGAGCTAACTGTTGCAACTGCGGTTCGGAAAGTTGGAACTCCTGCTGCACACCAGCCAGCTGTTGCTGATAATCCTGTGTCTGTTGCTGGATGGTTTGCCAGCGTTGTAGCCAGCTCAACTGATGCTGTTGCTGCTGTGATTGTTGGTTAAGAAGCTGCTCTTCAGCCCCCAGTTCCCCTAGCTGGTTTTCCAGCACCTGGCGCTGCTCATCATTGAGCAGTTCAATCCCGCTGGCGCGGTGATGTAAAGCGTCCAGATCGCTTTTCGCCTGTTTGTGCTGTTCGAAGACCTGTGCCGATAGCCGCCCATAAATTTCGGTGCCGGTCAGTTCTTCCAGCAGTTCGGCACGCTCGTTGGCCTTGGCGTTCAGGAAGGCGGCGAACTGGCCCTGCGACAGCATCATCGATTTGGTGAAGCGGCCAAAATCCAGCCCGGTGATTGCGGCAATCAGCTCTTTTTTATCGGAAATTTTATCCGCCAGGATTTTGCCGTCTGCCCGCAGTGCCAGCTCCACCTTGGGAGCCTGCAGGTTGCCGTCCGGATCGTTTTTCGCCCGGCGTTGGCTCCAGAAGGCGCGATAGCCGATGCCTTTGACCTCAAACTCCACTTCGGCCAGCGATTCGGCGGTGTGGCGGGTCATCAATTCGTTCTGGCTGGCGCTGACTTCCAGGCGCGGCGTCTGGTGATAAAGTGCCAGGCAGATGGCATCCAGCAGGGTGGTTTTACCTGCTCCTGTGGGGCCGGTGATGGCAAACAGGCCGTTGCTGGCGAAGGGTTCCGCCGTGAAGTCGATTTTCCACTCGCCCTGTAGCGAGTTGAGGTTTTTCAGCCTTAGGCTCAGGATCTTCATGCCGATGGCTCCTCATGCTGATGCAAGGTTTCCACCACCTGCTGGAACATCTGCCGCATCTGCTGTTGGCGCGGTTCGGCCATCTCGGCTTCCAACGCCAACCGGCGCTCGAAGACTTCGCTGACGCTTAATTCATTCAAGGTTTCTTTATCCTGCTGGGCAATGGTCTGGCTACGTTGCTCTTTACTGCGCCGCAGCAGCACCACTTCAACCGGTAAATCTTCCGCCAGCTGTTGGATGCGGCGCTGAATATCGCTGAGGTAATCCTGAGTGGCTACTTCGATATCCAACCAAACCGGGAGTTCGCCCTGATAATCGGCAAACTGCTGTAATTGAGCCTCTATTTGCTGCAAATCACCTTTGATCAGCTGCATGGGCTGGAAGATGGGGATCTCCAATGGTGTGATCTGTTGCAGCGCACCGTCGGCAAAATCGACCAGAAACACGCTTTTGGCTTTGCCTAACTCGTCAAAACTCAATGGGATTGGCGAACCGCTGTAGCGGATATGCTCGGATTTGGCGACGTTCTGCGCGCGATGGATATGCCCCAACGCAATGTAATCGGCAGGGGGGAATGCCTGGGCCGGAAAGGCGTCTAGCGTACCGATATAGATATCCCGTACCGAATCCGAGGTGGTGACGCCCACGGTGGTTAAATGGCCTGTGGCGACGATCGGCAGTGGCAAACCCAACGCATCGCGGCGCGTACAGGCCGCCTGATACAGGTTTTGGTAATGTTCGGCGATGGCCTCTTGCAGAGCTTGCTGCTTTTGGTTGCCAGACTCACCGGCGCGGCTGGTGAGCAGATCCCGTGGGCGCAAGAACGGAATGGCGCAAAGTACCGCACCTGGTTGGCCATCAAGCTGATTGAGCACCACGATTTGCTGCTCAAGCTCGCTTTGCGCGTTGGCAATCACGGTGGTATTCAGGCAGGAAAGCAGCTCACGTGATTCGTTCAGCGTGGCCACGGAGTCGTGGTTGCCGCCTAGCACCACCAGTTGGCAGCCGGTGCGTTGCAGCTCCACCACAAAGCGGTTGTACAGTTCACGGGCGTAGCTGGGCGGGGAGCCGGTATCGAATAAATCGCCTGCGACGATCAGCGCATCCACCCGCTGCTGTTCCACCTGTTCGATCAGCCAACGTAAGAAGGCCTGATGCTCGGCGGCGCGGCTTTTGGTGAAAAAGTACTGGCCCAAATGCCAGTCGGAGGTATGGATCAGGCGCATAGGTCTTCCATCGCTAACAGGAGGATAAGGGCGTAAATGGGCCTTATCGTAACTCAAGCATGATGATATTTCTTTAACGTCAGGAATAATCGCTATGCTTACTGCGATCGACCGGGCTTTTTTTTCATAAAAGTGTCACAAAACTGACGCATAATGGCGACCGCAATCAACTGAGATCGCTAACACATTGGCAGGATTGACGATGGCAAGACGCATACTGGTGGTGGAAGACGAAGCGCCGATCCGTGAGATGGTGTGCTTTGTGTTGGAACAGAATGGTTACCAACCGTTGGAAGCCGAGGATTATGACAGTGCCGTTACGCGCCTGTCTGAGCCGTTCCCTGATTTGGTGTTACTGGACTGGATGTTACCGGGGGGTTCCGGCATTCAGTTTATCAAGCATATGAAGCGCGAGGCGATGACCCGGGATATCCCGGTGATGATGCTGACCGCGCGCGGTGAAGAAGAAGATCGGGTACGTGGCCTGGAGGTTGGCGCGGATGATTACATCACCAAACCGTTCTCGCCCAAGGAGCTGGTGGCACGTATCAAGGCGGTGATGCGCCGTATTTCACCAATGGCAGTAGAAGAAGTGATTGAAATGCAGGGGCTAAGCCTGGATCCTTCCTCGCACCGGGTGATGGCCAATGAGCAGGCGCTGGAGATGGGGCCGACCGAGTTCAAACTGCTGCACTTCTTTATGACTCATCCGGAGCGTGTTTATAGCCGCGAACAGTTGCTTAATCACGTCTGGGGCACTAACGTTTATGTGGAAGACCGCACCGTTGATGTGCATATCCGCCGGCTGCGTAAGGCGCTGGAGACCAGTGGTCATGACAAGATGGTTCAAACCGTTCGCGGCACCGGTTATCGGTTCTCAACGCGCTACTGATCGCACTGCGCTGGAGAGGTTACCGTGCTAGAACGTTTATCGTGGAAGAGGCTGGCGCTGGAGCTGGCCCTTTTTTGCCTGCCTGCCTTATTGCTGGGGCTGATTTTCGGTTATCTGCCCTGGCTGCTGTTGGTTTCGGTGCTGGCTGCGCTGGCCTGGAACTTCTATAACCAACTCAAACTTTCCCACTGGCTGTGGGTGGATCGCAGCATGACGCCGCCGCCGGGCCGCTGGAGCTGGGAACCGCTGTTCTATGGCCTGTATCAGATGCAGCAGCGTAACCGCCGCCGCCGCCGTGAGCTGGCGCTGTTGATCAAACGCTTTCGCAGCGGGGCCGAATCCTTACCGGATGCGGTAGTGATGACCACCGTTGAGGGCAATATCTTCTGGTGTAACGGCCTGGCACAGCATCTGCTGGGCTTTCGCTGGCCGGAAGATAACGGCCAACACATTCTCAACCTGCTGCGCTATCCGGAATTCAGCCATTATCTGCAACAGCAAGAATTTACCCGGCCGCTGACGCTACAGCTGAATAACGAGCACTTTGTCGAATTCCGTATCATGCCCTATTCCGAAGGCCAACTGCTGATGGTGGCACGTGATGTGACCCAGATGCGCCAACTGGAAGGGGCCAGACGCAACTTCTTCGCCAACGTCAGCCATGAGTTGCGTACGCCGTTAACGGTGTTGCAAGGCTACCTGGAGATGATGAGCGATGAAGAGCTGGATGGTTCGCTGCGTGGCAAAGCCTTGGGCACCATGCAAGAGCAGACCAAGCGCATGGATGGGTTGGTTAAACAGTTGCTCACGCTCTCCAGGATCGAGGCTGCACCAAACGTGGATATGAACGAGAAGGTGGATATTCCGTTAATGCTGCGGGTGTTGCAGCGTGAGGCGCAGTCGCTCAGCGGTGGTAATCACCAGATCAATTTCCGGGTGAATGAAAATCTGCAGGTGTTCGGTAACGAGGATCAACTGCGTAGTGCGGTTTCCAATCTGGTGTACAACGCCGTCAACCATACTCCGGTGGGCACCAATATCGAAGTGAGTTGGCAGCAGACGCCGCAGGGGGCTCAGTTCCAGGTCAGTGATAACGGGCCGGGCATTGGTGCCGAACATATCCCGCGTCTGACCGAGCGTTTCTATCGCGTGGATAAAGCGCGTTCGCGCCAGACCGGCGGCAGTGGGCTCGGGTTGGCCATCGTGAAGCATGCGCTCAGCCATCATGATTCACGGCTGGAGATCCTCAGCGAGCCAGGCATTGGTACCCGTTTTATTTTTACCTTGCCTAACCGGTTGATTGTTCCCGCGGCTTTAGCAGAGAATGCGGTGAAAAATTAACAGGTAGCCCGCCATGAATCGATTTACCCAAGCTTTGCTGCTTTGCCTACTGTTGTCGGTTGGCCGCGGGGCCGTGGCTGCTCCGGATGGCATGCTTTCCGGCAACCTGTCCAGCGTGGGCTCCGATACCCTTGCCAACCTGATGGCGCTATGGGGGCAGGATTTCAGCCGACACTATCCCAACGTGAACCTGCAACTGCAGGCTGCCGGTTCCTCGACGGCACCCACCGCATTGGCGGCAGGAGCGGCGCAGCTTGGGCCAATGAGCCGGCCAATGAAGGCGGCGGAAGTATCGGCGTTTGAGCACCGCTATGGCTATGCGCCGCTGGCGGTGCCGGTCGCGGTTGATGCGCTGGTGGTGCTGGTGCATCAGGACAATCCGCTAGGTGGCTTGAACCTGCAACAGCTGGATCAAATCTTTTCCGCTACCCGCCGCTGCGGGGAAAATACGCCGATTAACCGCTGGGGAGAGCTGGGGCTGCAGGGCAGTTGGCAGCAACGTGCCTTGCAACGCTTTGGCCGCAATTCCGCCTCGGGTACCTATGGGTATTTCAAACTGCGTGCGTTATGCGGTGGTGATTTTATGGCGCGAGTGAATGAACTTCCGGGGTCGGCCTCGGTGGTGCAGGCGGTGGCCGGATCGTTAAACGGCATTGGCTATGCCAGCATCGGTTTTCGTGCCAGCGGGGTGCGGCTGTTGCCCCTGGCAGAAACGGGTGACCGTTATATTGAACCTAGCGAAACCAACGTGCGTAACGGCAGCTATCCGTTGGCGCGCTACCTGTATATCTACATCAACAAAGCTCCCAACCAGCCGCTGGAACCCCTGACGGCGGCATTCCTCGACCGTGTACTGTCTGCTCAGGGGCAGGATCTGGTTAATCACGACGGTTATTTGCCGCTGCCGCCAGCTACGCTGCGCAAAACCCGCACGCTTCTGGGGCTGGATTAGTCCGGCCAACTTGAATTTAATTCAACACCAATGAAAATTTCTCCATTGCCGAGTAACCGGTGACATGAAAGGATGCACTTAAGCGGTGTAGACGTCTGGATGTCTATTTGTAACCCAGCGTAATAATTCAACTTGTCAATGATTGGAACTGATGGCGGCTAGCCCTCAGTGCATCATCGGAGCAGAACATGTCCAAAGCCAGCCATGCCTTTCACGCCGACGTTGTCGGTAGCCTGTTGCGCCCTGCGGCGCTGAAAACGGCCCGTCAGCAGTTTCAGAATGGTGAGATCGACGCGGCCCAGCTGCGCGCAGTAGAAAACGAGCAAATCCGCCATATTGTCGGCAAACAGCAAGAGATCGGCTTACAGGTCGTGACCGATGGCGAGTTCCGCCGTGCCTGGTGGCACTTCGACTTCCTTGAGGGGCTTGATGGTGTAGAAGGCTACGACGTGGAGCAGGGCATTCAGTTTAACGGAGTGCAAACCAAGGCCCGCAGCATCAAGGTGACCGGCAAACTGGGCTTTAGCAACCATCCGATGCTGGAGGATTTCCGTTTCCTGAAAAGCGTAGCCGGTGATGCAGTACCGAAGATGACCATCCCGAGCCCGAGCGTGCTGCATTTCCGCGGTGGCCGTAAGGCGATCGACCCGCTGGTGTACCCAGATCTGGATAGCTACTTTGACGATCTGGCACAAACCTACCGCGATGCGATCAAAGCCTTTTACGACGCCGGCTGCCGCTACCTGCAGCTCGACGATACCGTCTGGGCCTATCTGTGCTCCGACGATCAGAAGCGCCAGATCCGTGAGCGGGGTGAAGATCCTGAGCAATTGGCCCGTACCTACGCAGAGGTTCTGAATAAAGCCATCGCCGGTAAACCGGAAGACTTAACCATTGGTCTGCACGTTTGCCGTGGTAACTTCCGTTCCACCTGGATCTCGGAAGGCGGTTATGAGCCAGTGGCGGAAATCCTGTTTGGCCAGGTGAATATTGATGCCTTCTTCCTGGAATATGATAACGAACGATCTGGCGGTTTTGAGCCACTGCGTTTTATCAAGCCGGGCAAGCAGCAGGTGGTGCTGGGGTTGATCACCACCAAGACCGGTGAGCTGGAAGATCCGGCGGTGGTGCAACAACGCATCAAGGAAGCAACGCAGTTCGTCGATATTAAACAGCTATGCCTGAGCACGCAGTGTGGCTTTGCCTCTACCGAAGAGGGCAACAGCCTGAGTGAGCAGCAGCAGTGGGATAAGCTGCGTAGCGTGGTCAATATCGCAGCGTCGGTCTGGTAAGCGCCAGTAAAATGAGCACATGACACGCGTTTAGCATCTGGTTATTGGTGTTTTCACGCACTGTGTAACCATTTGTTTCACATTTCGTGAGTGATGTGCTAAAAAATAATACAAATCATGTAGTGCATATTTATTGATAACCCCTATGTTCGACTGGATGAGAGATATTATCTGGACGATCACTCTGCTTTCCGTCCTGCGTATTGCCTTTTGGCACTATAAACGTTTAACTATCCCCCTATTGCCGGACTAAACCTCCATTTTCCCCAGCTTTCTGCGGTGATTGCGACCAGGAATTCAGCAGGGGAAAAAACGTCTAAAAATCTGCTCGTCATCATGAGTATTCACCTTTATCAAGGTCAGACGCTGCTATTGCGCGCTGTCTGTTGCCTATGGGGATCACGATGAGAGAGCAGGCCGGCAACCGAACCGAAGTGGGGCACTTTTGCCACCATGCTTATCGGCAATTTTTTATTTCAACAGGCAGCACAACAGATTATGAGTCATCGTTTAGCGTCAAAAGATATTCTGGCTTTGGGTTTTATGACCTTTGCCTTATTCGTCGGAGCCGGGAACATCATCTTCCCGCCGATGGTGGGTTTGCAATCTGGCGAACACGTCTGGATTGCGGCAATTGGTTTCCTGATCACCGCCGTGGGTCTACCGGTTCTGACCGTGATTGCCCTGGCTCGCGTTGGGGGCGGCGTTGATGCATTAAGCTCACCGATTGGCCGTAGCGCCGGTCTGTTGCTGGCAACGGTATGCTACCTGGCCGTTGGCCCGCTGTTTGCCACCCCGCGCACCGCGACCGTTTCCTTTGAAGTTGGTATTGCGCCGTTGACCGGTGACGGTGCCATGCCGCTGTTCATCTATAGCCTGGTCTATTTTGCGCTGGTGATTGGCATCTCGCTCTATCCGGGCCGCCTGCTTGATACCGTGGGCCATATTCTGGCACCGTTGAAGATCGTGGCGCTGGCCGTGCTGGGTATTGCCGCAGTGATGTGGCCAGCAGGGGCACCAATCCCTGCGGTAGATGCCTACCAAACCGTGCCGTTCTCTTCCGGCTTTGTTAACGGCTATCTGACGATGGATACGCTGGGCGCCATGGTGTTCGGTATCGTGATCGTTAACGCCGCACGTTCTCGTGGGGTGAAGGACGCTGGTCTGCTGACTCGTTATACCATCTTGGCCGGTTTGATCGCCGGTGTGGGTCTGACGCTGGTCTACCTGAGCCTGTTCAAGCTGGGCTCCGGCAGCGGCGTGTTGACGCCGGATGCGACTAATGGCGCGGTAGTGCTGCATGCCTACGTGCAAAATACCTTCGGCGGCCTGGGCAGCTTCTTCCTGGCGGCGCTGATCTTCATCGCCTGTATGGTGACCGCGGTGGGCCTGACCTGTGCCTGTGCGGAGTTCTTCGAGCAATACCTGCCGTTCTCTTATAAAACGCTGGTATTCATTCTCGGCCTGTTCTCGATGGTGGTGTCCAACCTCGGCCTGAGCCACCTGATCCAGATTTCGATCCCGGTGCTGACTGCGATCTATCCGCCTTGCATCGTGCTGGTGCTGCTGAGTTTCACCCTGCGTTGGTGGAGCAGTGTATCACGTATTGTTGCGCCGGTGATGTTAGTCAGCCTGTTGTTTGGTATCCTTGATGCGGTGAAAGCGTCCAACTTCCAGCATTTGATGCCAGAATGGACCAATCACCTGCCGCTGGCGGCGCAGGGGCTGGCATGGTTGCCACCTTCGCTGCTGATGCTGGTACTGGTCGCGATTTATGATCGGGTTTTTGCACGCAGCCAAGTGACTGCTCACCCTTAAACCTACGGTCTGAATTTTAGGCCACGGACTTGTCCGTGGCTTTTTTACGTTTAAATAAAGACGGGTCATTTTCATGCAACAACAGTCACCCACCGCAGCTCCAGCCAATAAGCTCAAGCGCGGCCTCAGCACGCGCCACATTCGTTTTATGGCCCTAGGTTCGGCCATTGGTACCGGTTTGTTTTACGGCTCCGCAGAGGCCATCAGAATGGCTGGCCCCAGCGTCCTGTTGGCTTACCTGATCGGCGGTATCATTGCCTTTATCATCATGCGCGCGCTGGGCGAAATGTCGGTGAATAACCCGCAGGCCAGCTCGTTCTCGCGCTATGCCCAGGATTATCTTGGGCCGATGGCAGGTTACATTACCGGTTGGACCTATTGCTTTGAAATCCTGATTGTTGCCATTGCCGACGTGACGGCCTTCGGCATCTACATGGGCGTCTGGTTCCCGGAAGTGCCGCATTGGATCTGGGTGTTGAGCGTGGTGCTGATTATCGGTGCCATCAACCTGATGAGCGTGAAGGTGTTCGGTGAACTGGAGTTCTGGTTCTCGTTCTTCAAGGTGGCGACCATTATCATCATGATCGTCGCCGGTATCGGTATCATCGTCTGGGGCATCGGCAACGGGGGGCAACCGACCGGGATACACAACCTGTGGGTTAACGGCGGCTTCTTCAGCAACGGCTTTATTGGCATGATCCTATCGCTACAGCTGGTGATGTTTGCCTACGGTGGGATTGAAATTATCGGCATTACCGCCGGTGAAGCCAAAGATCCTAAAGTGTCGATCCCCAAGGCCATCAACTCGGTACCTTGGCGTATCCTGGTGTTCTACGTCGGGACGCTGTTCGTCATCATGTCTATCTATCCGTGGAACCAGGTGGGGACCAACGGTAGCCCGTTTGTGCTGACCTTCCAGCATATGGGGATCACCATTGCGGCAGGTATCCTTAACTTCGTGGTGATCACCGCCTCACTGTCGGCGATTAACAGCGACGTGTTCGGCGTTGGCCGTATGATGCATGGCTTGGCGGAGCAGGGGCATGCCCCGCAGGTGTTCAGCAAAATCTCCAAACGTGGTATTCCGTGGGTGACTGTAGTGGTGATGATGGCGGCCATGCTGATCGCCGTGTATCTCAACTACATCATGCCGGAAAGCGTGTTCCTGGTGATTGCTTCACTGGCGACCTTTGCCACCGTGTGGGTGTGGATCATGATCCTGTTCTCGCAGATCGCTTTCCGCCGCAGCTTGAGCAAGGATCAGGTCAGCAAGCTGGCGTTCCCACTGCGCGGTGGGGTATTCACCTCGGTGGTTGCCATCATCTTCCTGGTGTTTATCATCGGCCTGATCGGCTACTTCCCAACGACGCGTATTTCCCTGTATGCCGGTCTGGTGTGGGTCGCGGTGCTGTTGCTCGGCTACTACATCAAGGTGAACCGCCAGAAAAAGCGAGCCGTATTGACGCAGTAAGATTGTCCCTCACGCCAACCCTCTCCCACAGGGAGAGGGAGCTGTCCTGAGCGCGTAGTTAGCCCGTGCGGTTTCGGAAAGCAGAGGGTAAGAACAAGAAAGGCAAGATATTACGCAAAGCAATCAACTAGCTCTGTCGGTCCCATTGGGAGAGGGTGAGAGGAGTGGACTGAAGCCAACGCTCCTCACTACCGTATTAATATGTTTTCCTCTTCCGTATCGCCATCACCGGCCGCTCTGGCCTCCATCACCAGATTGCTTTCGCATAACCGTTCTTCCTTCCCTTCTCCGGAACAGCGCACAAGCACTTCACGAATATCCATCATGCTGCTGCTCAAGGCGCTGAGCTCCGGTTGCAATGTGCGGCTCATCTGGCTTTCGTCCAGCGTGGCGCTGTGCAGGTAGCCAGCAAACATCAGCGTGGCCAAGAGGGTGATCAGACGGTGTTTTGACGATGTTAACAAGATGCCTGCTCCGAACGATAAAATGGCGTGTGGGTATTAATAGCCATTCGACGGCAGAAAGAAAGTCGCAGGAGATATCTGTTGGCAATCGGTTGAAGATAATTACCAACAGAAATAATTTCGTCAGGTTACGTCAGGGATTGTTGGGCGCGGGCTGCAGGTTTGCCAGCATGCTGCGCATGTCATTGCCGCTTGGTGTCTGGTGGATGCGCAGATCAAATTCGCCGATCGCCGCCAGCAGATGATCGAAGATATCCGATTGAATACCTTCGTACTCGGCCCACACCGTGGTGTTGGTAAAGGCGTAAATCTCCAGCGGCAGCCCTTCCGGCGTTGGGGCCAGTTGGCGTACCATCAGCGTCATATTCTGGTGGATACCCGGGTGCGAACGTAAATAAGCCACCAGATAGGCGCGCAAAGTACCAACGTTAGTCAGGCGGCGGCCATTCAGCGGCGAACTGAGATCCACCTCGCTCTGCTGGTTGTATTTACCCAGCTCCTGGGTTTTATCGTTCAGATAGCGTTGCAACAGGGGGTTGCGGTTGAGGCGTTCCTGTTCCTCCGACGTCAGGAAGTGGACGCTGGTGGTGTCGATATTGATGCTGCGCTTGATGCGGCGGCCACCGGATTCAGACATCGAACGCCAGTTCTTGAACGAATCAGAGATCAGCGCATAGGTGGGAATGGTGGTGACGGTGTTGTCCCAGTTTCTGACCTTGACCGTGGTCAGGCCGATATCGGTGACCGCGCCGTCGGCACCGTATTTAGGCATCTCCAGCCAATCGCCGATTTTCAACATATCGTTGGCGGAAAGCTGGATCCCGGCGACCAGGCCAAGAATGGGATCTTTAAACACCAACATCAAGACGGCCGTCATGGCCCCTAAACCGCTGAGTAACAGTAGCGGTGAACGGCCCATCAGCAGTGAGATGATCATGATGCCGATAAAAATGGCGGCGACCAGTTTCACACCCTGAAAAATGCCACGCAGCGGGAGCTGATTGGCAAGCGGGCTTTGGCGCATCAGAGCCAACAGCGTGTCGAGCAGTGAGAACAACGTCAGCAGGGAGAATAACAGGATCCACACCTGCGCCGCAGTGACGATAATTGCCTGAGTCTGGCTGCCATTATGCAGCCACAGCACCGCCTGCACGTTGATGATCACCCCTTGCAGCAGTAGGGCGGCACGCTGGAAGAGTTTATGTTGGGTGATAGCCTGCTGCCAGAGACGTTGTGAATGCTGGCCACGGCGCTGGATAGCGGTCAGCACCACGCGGTGCAGCACCAGATGGATCACCACGGAAATCAGTGCAATCAGCCCAAGCACCATCGCCAGTGACATCATGTCGGTGAATTCCAGCCCAATGCTTTCCAGCCATTGCCTTATTTGTTGTTGCATGCTCGCTCCCTCCAAAGTACTTAAAAAACATCCAATAAATCTAAAACCCGTTAGCCTAAAGGTTATCGGGCATGATATGTGTCTGTTTACCCACTTTTACATTGTAAATCAGCATCTCCACCCCTCGGCTCATCCCCGAGTTTATCACTGAAAGAGGAGGGAGAACGGCGCTCAACGTGGCATGGTGCGTGGCATTGCATTCGTCGTCGATTTGGTTTGCTACATCAGGAGAAAATTCATGCTAAATGCCTGGCATCAGCCGGTTCCACCTTTCGTGGTGAATAAGGGGCAGCGTCTGGAGATCGCTTTGTGGTTGCAAAGTGATGAGTTGCCTGAACAGGTCTTTCTTCGCGTCGAGCCGGACAATGAAGAGTGGTTGCTGATCATGAAGCCTAAGGCGGTAGAGGGGCTCTGGCGCTACCAGGCCAGCCTGACGCTGCACGAAGGGGAGCCGGTACGGCGCTACTGTTTTAAACTGCTATGGGCCGATCGTCAGCAATGGTTTGGCCCGCAGGGCTGGTCGCTGACCCCTCCGGGGCAACTGGCACAGTTTGCCGTAGATGAGCCAGATAGCAGCCCAGGCTGGGTGGCCGATCAGGTGTTTTATCAGATTTTCCCCGATCGCTTTGCCAGCAGCGGCGGGGAGCATGGCATCCAGAGTGGCAGTTATCACCATCATGCCGCCGGAAGTGATGTGATACGTCGTGACTGGCAACATCCGCTTGAGGATGAGCACGCTGCTTCGACTTTCTATGGTGGCGATCTGGATGGCATCAGCGAGAAGCTGCCCTACTTGCAGCGGCTTGGTGTCACCGCCCTGTATCTGAACCCGATTTTCACCTCACCCAGCGTCCATAAGTACGATACCGAAGATTACTATCAGGTCGACCCCTATTTTGGCGGTAATGACGCCTTGCTGCGTTTGCGAGTAAGCACTCACAAGGTGGGAATGAAACTGGTGCTGGACGGCGTATTTAACCACACCGGAGATTCCCATCCCTGGTTTGATCGTTATCAACAGGCAGAGGGGGGGGCGTGCCATCATCCCGATTCCCCTTATCGTGGCTGGTTCAACTTCTACCCGGACGGTAACGTGCTGAGCTGGAAGGGCAATACCAATCTGCCCAAGCTCAACTTTGCCGAACCGCAGGTGGTCGATACTATTTATCGGGCGGACAACAGCGTGGTACGCCATTGGTTACGCCCGCCGTACAGCATCGACGGCTGGCGGTTGGACGTGGTGCATATGCTGGGGGAAAACGGCGGTGCAGCGGGGAACCTACATCACCTGGCCGGAATGTATCAGGCAATCAAGCAAGAGAACCCAGATGCCTATGTGCTGGGCGAACATTTTGGTGACGCGCGTCGCTGGCTGCATGCCGGGGTTGAAGACGCCGCCATGAACTATATGGGCTTTGCCTTGCCGGTTAGGGCGTTTCTGGCCGGTGTCGACGTGGCTTATCATCCGGTGCTGCTGGATGCGGCAGACTGTGCGCAGTGGATGGACGATTACCGGGCCGGATTGCCCCATAACCGACAACTGATCCAGTTCAATCAGTTAGATAGCCACGACACGGCGCGTTTCTTGACCTTGCTGGATAACAATCCGCGCCGTATGCAGATGGCGGCGGTGTGGCTGCTGGCGTGGATTGGCGTGCCTTGCCTGTATTACGGTGATGAAATTGGTCTGGATGGCGGCAACGATCCCTTCTGCCGCAAGACGTTTCCTTGGGACGAAAGCCAATGGGATCGGCCACTGTTGGCCTTGTTTAGCCGCCTGACGGCACTGCGTAAGCAGAGTAAGGCGCTACGCCGTGGCGGCTGCCAGGTGTTGTATGCGCAAGGGGAGACGCTGGTGTTTGTGCGTACTTACCAGCGGGAGCAGGTACTGGTGGCGTTGCAGCGCAGCGATAGTGGAGACGTTGAACTGCCTTATAGCCCGCTGTTGCGAGAGGGTAAATGGCAGCTAGTGGAAGGGGAAGGCGAACGGGTTGCGCAAGAAGGTGGCTTGCGGTTGCAGTTGGCAGCCGAGTCGGCCAGCGTGTGGCGGCTACGTAGCTGAAGTTTGCTAAAGGTTTACCCGTCAATCGGCGGGTAAACCAGATTCGTCAGTATCCCACCGCAGATCCTGCCGGGCGGCGTACGTCATTGGCTCCGTACAGGTAGCCTTCACGTACGCGTCCAGAAACGGCAGAATCATTACCCGAGTTGGCCGGGCTGACACCCGCCGCGCCTGGCAATCCCACCATAATCAGCTCTGCAGCGCCCCAAGGGGTTTGCTCAACCATCTTGTAGCCCATTTCCTTGAGGATTTTCAGCGTATCGGCAGAGACACCGCGTTGCTCGTAATAGACCTCATCCGGCAACCATTGATGATGGATCCTCGGGGCATCCACGGCTTCCTGCGGGGCCATGCCATGATCGATCACGTTCAGCGCGGTTTGCAGCGTGATGGTAATGATGCGTGAACCGCCTGGCGAGCCGAGCACCATAAAGATTTTGTTGTCTTTGGTCACCAGCGTAGGGCTCATGGAGGATAGTGGGCGCTTACCGGGGGCGATGGCGTTGGCCGTTCCCTGCACCAGGCCATAGAGGTTCTTCTCACCGACCTTGACGGTAAAGTCATCCATTTCGTCGTTGAGGAAGAAGCCGGTACCCGGTGCGATCACCACGGCACCAAAACGGCCGTTGACGGTATAGGTGGTCGACACCGCATTCCCTTCATGATCGACAATCGAATAGTGGGTGGTTTCCGGTTTTTCGTGCGGCTCCATCCCCGGTTGTACATTGACAGAAGGCGTAGCCTGATTGGCGACGATTTTCTTGCGGATCTCATCGGCGTAGCTTTTGCTCACCAGCCGATCGATCGGATTCTTGATAAATTCAGGGTCGCCGAGATAGGTATTGCGGTCCATATAAGCATGGCGCATCGCCTCGGTCATGGTGTGGATCGTCGCAGCCGAGTTAAAACCCATGCTTTTCAGATCGTAACCCTCAACGATATTGAGGATCTCGCACAGCGTGACGCCGCCGGAGCTAGGCGGTGGCGCAGAGACGAATTTATAACCGCGATAGCTACAGGTTATCGGCGTAGCCTCGGTCACTTTGTAGTTGGCGAAGTCGGCGGCGGTGAGAATGCCTCCCCCCTGTTTGGCAGCGGCTTCAACCGCCTGCGGGATTTTTCCCTGATAGAACGCGGAAGGGCCTTCTTTGGCGATGGCTTCCAGCGTGTTAGCCAGGTCAGTTTGCACCAGGCGATCGCCCGGTTGCAGCGCAGAACCGTCTTTACGCAGGAAGATTTTGGCTGACTCCGGGTCTTGCTTGAAGCGTGCGACGGTGGTGTCGAGAATATCGGTATCGGCCCGCGTCAGGATAAAGCCCTCACGGGCCAGCCTGATGGCCGGTTCCATCACCTGTTCGCGGCTCAGCTTGCCGTACTTTTTACGTGCGGTCTCCATCCCCAGCACCGTTCCCGGCACGCCAGCGGCCAGATAACCGTACAGGCTGGCGTCTTTTTTCACCTTGCCTTGCGCATCCAGATACATGTCGGCACTGGCCGCCGCCGGAGCGGTTTCACGGAAGTTGATAAAGGTATCGGTGCCATCGGCCAGATGCAGGGTCATGAAACCGCCGCCGCCGATATTGCCGCAGCAAGGGTTAACTACCGCCTGGGCATAGCCAACCGCGACCGCAGCATCCACCGCGTTGCCCCCCATCTTGAGAATATCTACGCCGACCTGTGAGGCAAGATGCTGCGAGGTGACCACCATGCCATTTTGCGCTTCCACCGCCGGGTTAGAGGCGGCATACAGTTGGCTGCTGACCAGCAAGGCTGCCAAGGTCAGCGGTTGACTCCATTTTTGCAAAAACATAACGACTCCTGTGTTGATCCCTGTTTTTTTATTTGTCCCGCAGGTGCTGCAAAGCGCAGGCCAACCTATGAAGAGTAGCCATGGATAGGGAATACGGCGGTAGGAGGAGTGAAAAATGTGAAGCGAAACAGGGGAATATTGCACTGGAGGGGGGCGGTTGCACCGATTTTGGGCATAAAAAAACCGGCCAGCAGGGCTGACCGGTTCTGACACTTACAGGCTGAAATTACAGCTTGGAAGCGTTCTCAGACAGGTATTTAGCTACGCCGTCTGGAGATGCGCCCATACCTGCTTTGCCTTTTTCCCACTGAGCTGGGCACACTTCGCCGTGCTCTTCGTGGAATTGCAGCGCGTCAACGGTACGGATCATTTCGTCGATGTTACGGCCGATTGGCAGGTCGTTCACGATCTGGGAACGAACAACGCCGTTCTTGTCGATCAGGAAAGAACCACGCAGGGCAACGCCCGCTTCTGGGTGTTCGATGCCGTAAGCTTTCTGAATTTCGCGCTTAACGTCAGCAACCATTGCGTATTTCACTTCACCGATGCCGCCTTTGTCGACAGGGGTTTTACGCCATGCGTTATGGACGAATTCTGAGTCGAAGGAAACGCCTACAACTTCAACGCCGCGCTTCTGGAACTCTTCATAGCGGTGATCGAAAGCGATCAGCTCAGAAGGACATACGAAGGTGAAGTCCATCGGCCAGAAGAACAGTACGGCTGGTTTGCCGTTCAGGTGCTTCTTCAGGTTGAAGTTTTCTACGATTTCGCCATTGCCTAAAACGGCTGCAGCGGTGAAGTCAGGGGCTTGACGAGTTACCAGGACCATAATTACTCCTGTAATAGTAGTTCAATGGGTTGATGTAAAAGCAGGGGCCAGTATAAGGGCCACCACTCGGTGAGGGAAGGGTGAAAGACCAATCAATGAGATAGCTTCCACCTATCAAACCGAGAGAATAAATTCAGCAGTCTTTCAAAATAACCTTTTCGTACAAAAGGGCAAGGACAAAAAGCCACATTCCGTTAACTAAATGAGTAATAGGGTTTTTTATCCCGCCATCACAATGTCTTGTTTCTCGCCTGTTCCATCATACGGGGATAAAACTGCCAGAACTGTGTTTCAAGCTGATGATACTGGCGTTCCACGTCGGTAAAGGAGCCAGCCAGTGCGGCCAGCCGTGGGCGGCGGCTAGCCATGCCTGCCAATACATCGCCGATAAACGGTAGCTCGGCGTAACGCTCCAGCCAGCGTTCGGGCCAAAGATAGCTGTTCAGGTTCTGGAAACGCTGTGGCGTCTGCGGCAGATGCGGCACGATCAGGCTACGAGCTTGTTGGGTGAAGCTCTGTAAGCTGCACGTCGGCTCAAGCTGTTGCCAGTGGCGGGCCAGAAAGTGATCCCAGACCACGTCGAGCGTAATGGGGGCGACGCGGCGGAATTGTGGGCTGAAATAGTCGCGACAGGCTTTGACTTCCGGTTGGATATCGGTCAAAACATCGACGCGCCGATGCATCATGATGCCAGCCACGACCGCCGGGTCGTAATCACCTGCGGGGTTGCCGCGCACGAAATCGGCGAGCAGGTTGCCAAGCAGCGAGCTTTCCGCAAGCTGGGCCAAATGGAGATGAGCGAGAAAATTCATCCGCCAACTATAACCCAAGTCATGCAATTCCTCCTTATTCCTTGCTGCTTGTCGCCCGCGGCTTTAGACTGTACCGCCTGTTTTTTCCCAATTAGCTAGCTGAAGAAGTGAATACCCATGCGCGTCGCCGATTTTTCTTTTGAGCTCCCCGAGTCTTTAATTGCCCGCTATCCACAGCCTGAGCGTAGCGGTTGCCGTTTGCTGCAGTTGGACGGGCCAAGCGGAGGCCTGACGCACGGCGTGTTCACCGATCTGCTGGATAACCTGGAAGCGGGCGATCTGCTGGTGTTCAACAATACCCGCGTGATCCCTGCGCGCCTGTTTGGCCGCAAGGTCAGCGGCGGCAAGATAGAAGTGCTGGTCGAGCGGGTGTTGGACGATCATCGGGTACTGGCCCATGTGCGTGCCTCCAAAGCCCCCAAGCCGGGCACAGAACTGCTACTGGGTGATGACGAAAGCATTGCCGCCACCATGGTCGCGCGCCATGACACGCTGTTCGAACTGCGCTTTAACGACGATCGTGACGTGTTCACCATCCTCAACGCGGTGGGCCATATGCCGCTGCCGCCATATATCGATCGCCCGGATGAAGACGCCGACCGCGAACTGTATCAGACCGTCTACAGCGAAAAGCCGGGTGCCGTAGCGGCTCCGACTGCGGGCCTGCATTTTGATGAGCCGCTGTTGGCTGCGCTGCGCGCCAAGGGCATTGAGATGGCGTTTGTCACCTTGCACGTTGGCGCTGGCACCTTCCAGCCGGTGCGGGTGGAAACCATTGAAGAGCATGTGATGCATGCGGAATACGCCGAAGTGCCGCAGGATGTGGTGGATGCGGTGTTAGCCTGTAAGGCGCGGGGCAAAAGGGTGGTTGCCGTGGGCACCACTTCGGTACGTTCGCTGGAAAGCGCGGCCAATGCTTGCCAGGATGCGCTGATCGCGCCCTTCTTCGGCGACACCAGCATCTTTATCTATCCGGGATATCACTATCAGGTGATCGATGCGCTGGTGACCAACTTCCACCTGCCGGAGTCCACCCTGATCATGCTGGTTTCGGCGTTTGCCGGCTATAAAAACACCATGAACGCCTATCATCAGGCGGTGGCCGAGCAGTACCGTTTCTTCAGCTACGGCGACGCCATGTTTATCAGCCGTAATCCACTGGCGGAAAGCGAATCCGTCGGGGAATAAATTCCCGGGTTACGCACAATGCGTGGCCCTGTTTTAATCACGTCAGACTGTATCTCTGACGCTGGAGGTTTTGTGAAGTACGAATTACAGACAACCGATGGCCGTGCTCGTCGCGGCCGCCTGGTCTTTGAGCGTGGCGTAGTGGAAACCCCGGCCTTTATGCCGGTGGGTACTTATGGCACGGTCAAAGGCATGACGCCGGAAGAAGTGAAAGATACCGGTGCGCAGATCCTGTTGGGTAACACCTTCCACCTGTGGCTGCGCCCAGGGCAGGAGATCATGAAGTTGCACGGCGATCTGCATGACTTTATGCAGTGGCACGGGCCGATCCTGACCGACTCCGGTGGTTTCCAGGTGTTCAGCCTGGGGGCGATGCGCAAGATTAAAGAGGAAGGCGTTTATTTCCGTAACCCAATCAACGGCGATAAGGTGTTCCTCAGCCCGGAAAAATCGATGGAGATCCAGTACGATCTGGGGTCTGACATCGTGATGATTTTCGACGAATGCACGCCTTACCCGGCGGATTGGGACTATGCCAAGCGTTCGATGGAAATGTCTCTGCGTTGGGCGCAGCGCAGCCGCCAGCGTTTTGATGAACTGAATAACAACAATGCGTTATTCGGTATTATCCAAGGCGGTGTTTACGAAGATTTACGTGATGTATCGGTAAAAGGGCTGGTGGAGATCGGCTTTGATGGTTACGCTGTGGGCGGTTTGGCGGTAGGTGAGCCAAAAGAGGATATGCATCGCATTCTTGAACACGTTTGCCCACAAATTCCAGAAGATAAGCCACGCTATTTGATGGGGGTTGGCAAGCCGGAAGATCTGGTTGAAGGCGTGCGTCGCGGCATCGACATGTTCGACTGCGTGATGCCAACGCGTAATGCCCGTAACGGCCATTTGTTCGTGACGGACGGTGTGGTAAAAATCCGTAATGCCAAGCACAAGGATGATACCTCCACGCTGGACAGTGAGTGCGACTGCTATACTTGTCGCCATTATAGTCGTGCCTATTTGCATCATCTCGATCGCTGCAACGAAATTCTCGGTGCGCGATTGAACACCATCCATAACTTGCGCTATTACCAACGTTTGATGGCGGGTTTACGCCAGGCCATTGAAGAGGGTAAATTAGAGCTGTTTGTGGCGGATTTTTATGGTCGGATCGGTAAACCGATACCACCTTTAAACGCTTGAATTAATAATTGAAAATTTAATGAGGGAATTTTAATGAGCTTTTTCATTTCCGATGCAGTGGCAGCAGCAGGGGCTCCGTCTCAGGGTAGCCCGTACTCTTTGATCATTATGCTGGTGGTGTTTGGTCTGATTTTCTATTTCATGATCCTGCGCCCACAGCAGAAACGCGCTAAAGAGCACAAAAAACTGATGGACTCCATCGGCAAGGGTGATGAAGTGTTGACCACCGGTGGCCTGATTGGCCGTGTCACTAAAGTGGCAGATACCGGTATTATTGCCATCGCGCTGAATGACACCACGGAAGTGATGATCAAGCGTGACTTCGTGGCGGCCGTTCTGCCGAAAGGTACTATGAAGGCCCTGTAATTTTGTTTTCCCTAAGGGAACTGCCGTGCTAAACCGTTATCCTCTGTGGAAGTATCTGATGCTGATCGTGGTGATCCTCGTCGGACTGCTATATGCGCTTCCCAACATTTACGGAGAGGATCCGGCCGTACAGATCACTGGCGCGCGCGGAGTCGCCGCCAGTGAAACTACGCTGGACCAAGTCCGTACTGTGTTAGAAAAAGACAACATTGCGAGCAAGTCGATTGCGCTGGAAAACGGCGCCATCCTGGCTCGCTTTAAAGATCCTGACGTTCAGCTGCGCGCCCGTGAAGCCTTGATGGCGGAACTGGGTGACAAATATGTCGTCGCATTGAACCTCGCCCCGGCAACACCTGCCTGGCTGGCGATGCTCAACGCCGAGCCGATGAAGCTGGGTCTGGATTTACGTGGTGGTGTGCACTTCCTGATGGAAGTCGACATGGACACCGCGCTGAGCAAGTTGCAAGAACAAACTATGGATACCCTGCGCAGCGAATTGCGTGAAAAGGGCATTCCTTACGCTGCGATCCGCAAGTTGGACAACAACGGCGTGGAAGTCCGCTTCCGTGACGACGCCGCTCGCGACCAGGCCATCAGCTACATGACGCCACGTCAGCGCGATCTGGTGCTTTCTGCCAATGGCAGCAACACCCTGAAAGCAACGATGACCGACGCTCGCCTGAGCGAAGCGCGCGAGTATGCGGTGCAGCAGAACATCACCATCCTGCGTAATCGTGTTAACCAACTCGGCGTTGCCGAACCGTTAGTACAGCGCCAGGGTGCCGATCGTATCGTTGTTGAGTTGCCGGGTATCCAGGATACGGCACGCGCCAAAGAAATTTTGGGTGCGACCGCTACGCTGGAATTCCGTCTGGTAAATACCAACGCGGATGCGACCGCTGCGGCCAATGGCCGTGTACCGGGTGACTCCGAGGTGAAATACACCCGTGAAGGCCAACCGGTTGTGCTGTACAAGCGCGTCATCCTGACCGGTGACCACATTACAGACTCCACCTCCAGCACCGATGAGTACAACCAGCCGCAGGTGAATATCTCGCTGGACAGCGCTGGTGGTACTGCCATGTCCAACTTCACCAAAGACAGCATTGGCAAGCCAATGGCAACGCTGTTCGTGGAGTATAAAGACAGCGGCAAGAAAGATGCCAACGGCCGTTCCGTGCTGGTGAAGCAGGAAGAAGTGATCAACGTGGCGAACATTCAGTCACGTCTGGGTAACAGCTTCCGTATCACCGGTATCAGCAACCCGAACGAAGCACGTCAGCTGTCGCTGCTGCTGCGTGCCGGTGCGTTGATTGCGCCTATCCAGATCGTGGAAGAGCGGACCATTGGTCCAACCTTGGGGCAACAGAACATCACCCAGGGCCTGGAAGCTTGCCTGTGGGGCCTGGTGGCTTCGATCGTCTTTATGGTGGTCTGGTACCGCAAGTTTGGCCTGATCGCCTCTACCGCGCTGATGGCTAACCTGGTGTTGATCGTTGGCGTGATGTCTCTGCTACCAGGGGCGACGCTAACCATGCCGGGGATTGCCGGGATCGTGCTGACGCTGGCGGTGGCGGTTGACGCCAACGTACTGATAAACGAACGTATCAAGGAGGAACTGAAGAATGGACGATCCATTCAGCAGGCGATCCATGAGGGCTATAAAGGCGCGTTCTCCAGTATCGTTGATGCCAACGTCACGACGTTGATCACCGCGATCATTCTGTACGCAGTCGGTACCGGTTCGATCAAGGGCTTTGCAATTACCACCGCAATCGGTGTGGCGACGTCCATGTTCACCGCGATTGTCGGTACCCGTGCCATCGTCAACCTGCTTTACGGCGGCAAGCGCATTAACAAGCTGTCTATCTGAGGAGTGCGTTGTGGCACAGGATTATACTGTTGAACAACTCAACTACGGCCGTAAAGTCTATGACTTTATGCGCTGGGATTACGTGGCCTTCGGCATCTCTTTGTTGCTGTTGGTAGCGTCGATCGCCACCATGTCCGTGCGTGGGTTTAACTGGGGCCTGGATTTCACCGGTGGTACGGTGATTGAAATTACTCTGGAACAACCCGCGAATCTGGACCTGATGCGCGATACGTTGGAAAAAGCCGGGTTCCAGGACCCGATTATCCAGAACTTTGGCAGCAGCCGTGACGTGATGGTGCGTATGCCACCAGCGGTTGGTACCGCTGGCCAGGAACTGGGTAACAAAGTTATTGGCGTGATTAACGAATCCGTCGATAAGAATGCGTCCGTCAAGCGTATTGAATTCGTTGGCCCGAGCGTAGGGGCAGAACTGGCACAAACCGGCGGCATGGCGCTGCTGGTGGCGTTGATCTGTATCCTGATTTACGTGGGCTTCCGTTTTGAATGGCGTTTGGCCGCGGGGGCCGTTATCGCTCTGGCGCACGACGTGGTCATCACCATGGGCGTGCTGTCGCTGTTCCATATCGAGATTGACCTGACCATCGTGGCATCCTTGATGTCGGTGATCGGTTACTCGCTGAACGACAGTATCGTGGTATCTGACCGTATTCGTGAGAACTTCCGCAAGATCCGCCGCGGTACGCCTTATGAAATCATGAACGTCTCGCTGACGCAGACGCTGAGCCGTACCATCATGACCTCCGCCACTACGCTGATGGTGGTTCTGATGCTGTACATCTTCGGCGGCGCGATGCTGCAGGGCTTCTCCCTGACCATGCTGATCGGTGTGTCTATCGGTACCATATCCTCTATCTACGTCGCCTCTGCGCTGGCGTTGAAACTGGGTATGAAACGCGAACACATGCTGCAGCAGAAAGTGGAGAAAGAGGGCGCCGATCAGCCTTCGATCCTGCCGTGATTGCCCTGTGTGTGGCTGAATAAGCCACGCACCGTCTGAACCAGATGCCGGTCAGTTTACTCTGCCCGGCATTTTTTTTGCTCCTGCGCCGCCAACAGGTTCAGCGAGCTTACCAATTCCGCCAGGCTGGTGGCCTGCATCTTCTCCATCACTTTAGAGCGGTGTACCTCTACGGTACGTACGGCGACGAAGTAACGATCGGCGATGGCCTTGTTGGTCATACCGGCGGCAACGGCGCAGGCGATATCACGCTCGCGTGAGGTCAGCGTACTGAAACGCTGTTGTAACTGGTAGCGCTCCACCTGACGTTGAGAATGGGCGATCCCCCGTTCCAGTGCGTCGATCAGCGGTGCGGTAGCAATCGGCTTTTGCAGGAAATCCAACGCTCCCAATTTCATCTCCGCTACCGCCATAGCGATATCGCCATGACCGGTAACGATCACTACTGCCAGCGTACTTTCACACTCGCGTAGCCGCTGATGGATTTGCTGCCCATCGATTCCCGGCATGCGAATATCCAGCATTACGACGCCGCATTGGTAAGGGGCGACTTGGTCGATAAAGGTTTGGCTGTCGTTCCAGATCTTCACCCGATAGTCCAGCCCTTCAAGTAAAAAGCGGCTGGCGTCGGTGACCGCCAGATCGTCATCGACCAGATGTATCAGCGCCATGGCTTGTTTCCTTCTTGATCCCAGGGAAGTGCAGGGTAACGCGTAGCCCCTGCCGTTGTGGCGATATCGAATAATTTTCCAGCGTCAGTTCACCCTGTTGGCTCCTTAGCAGCCGCTGGCAGATCACCAGTCCCAGGCCAAGTCCCTCCGATTTAGTGCTGCGAAAAGGCACGAACGGCTGCGCTAGCTGTTCGGCGCTGAGGCCGCCGCCATCGTCTTCCAGTATCAGCGTCTGCCGATCGCCATCGGTTTCCAGCCGCAGGGTGATCTGCTGGGAACCGGCCTGCAGGCTGTTACTTAACAAGTTGGTGAGCACCTGCTCCAACAGCGTGGCCTGGCTATACAACTGGCTTTTCGGGGCGATGATGACGACCAAACGGCACTGAGGGTAATGCTGTTCGATGCGCATCAGCTTGATAACGTTTTCCACCAGGGGGCGCAGCATTAGCCATTGTGCGCTTTCATGGTGTGGCGTTTTGCTGACCCATTGGCGCAGATTGACGATGGTTTCAGCCCCTCGCTGCGCCTGCTGGCCAATCTGTTCGAGGATCGGTAACAGCTCGTGCTGCGGATCGCTGCGCTCAAGGCGAATACGGCAGCCTTCGGCGTAGTGGCGTATTGCCGCCAGAGGCTGGTTAAGTTCGTGAGCAAAGCCGGAAGCCATCTCTCCCAGGGTGCTGAGGCGTTGCGCCCGGGCTAGCGCCGATTCTCTGGCCCGCAACGTCATATGCATTTGTTCTAGCTCGCGCCCACGCTGGCGTACCAGGTGGCCGATCCACAGATGGTTAGCGCCAAGTAGTAGCATGCCCCCGGCGAGCGCGCCAAGCAGGAGCAGATGTTGCAATGCCCAACTGTGTATCTCTTGCCAGAGTGAACGCTGTGCTGGATGGCGATCCAGATCGCGCAGCAGAAGGTCCACCTGGCGGGATGAGGCGGGAGCGCCCCAGGCTGGGAGATCTGGGGTATTCATTTGCAACAGTTGGCGGGTCAGCTCATCGACCAGGGGATCGGGCACGTGGTTCAAGGCGGCAAATGACCAGTTGGGATAAAGCACGCTGCTGGTCAGGCAGGGCTGCGTGCTGGGTTTGGCCAGCAGGGCACGGTAATCACTGGCCTTTAGTAATCCCTCTTTCTCCATCTCTTCCAGCAGGCAAACCGGCACTATGGCCGCGTCCAGCGCCCGATCGCGCAGCAGATAAAGCAGGGCGTCCACGGGATAACCGCTGAAGTGCAATTGCAGATCTTTTTCCGGATGTACGCCAGCGGCCAGTAGCTCCTTATAGCCCAGCAGATAGCCGCCAAAAGCGTCAGGGGAGACCGCGCCCACTTTTTTACCGGTGAGCTGAGTAGCCTTGGTTACGGTGCTATCGCGGCGTACCAATATCACGCTGCCTATCACGTTGTTTGAGGCATTCTGCTGATTTTTGCTGGAGCGTAAGGATACTAACCAGCGTAACGGGTAACTATTATCCAACTGAATATACTGCGCCGGGTTGGTGAGCAGAAAATCGACCTGGCCGTTGCTGACGGCTTCCCCCATATCGGCCAGGTTCAGCGGCAACAGTTGAAAGCTTTCGTCTGGGAACTGACGATTGAGATGGTTAATTAACGGCTGCCATTGGGCCAGGGCATGTGTATCGCCGCGTAATGCCAGCACGGCGATGGTCCATTGCCCTGCCCAGACCGGGCTCAACCAGCCGCATAGCAAGATCATCAGCACTGCTTTTTTCACATCATCTCCATTTTTATGATCTCGATCGCCCGCCAGAATTGTCCTGGATCAAGCCGCAGTAGGGAATGTGGTAAACCACAATATGGGCGGTCGTACGCCACTTTTACACTCCTTTGTATCAGCTCCCCGGTTGATACTTTTTGGGAGAAATCAATGGATAGTGGAAAACGGCAATTTTTACAACGCCTCGGTGTCCTGACGGCGGGTGCCGCGTTGGTGCCGCTGGCGCACTCCGGCTGGCAGCTGCAACCCGAGCGGCGTGAAGGCGACGGCAAAAAGCGTATGGCGATGTTGATCGATCTGCGCCGCTGTATTGGCTGCCAGGCCTGCACGGTTAGCTGCGCGGTAGAGAATCAGCTGCCGCAGGGGCAGTTTCGCACCACTGTACTGCAGTATCAGGTCGTCACGGATAGCCAGCGCATCCCCACCAACGTGCTGCTACCGCGCCTGTGCAATCACTGCGATAACCCGCCTTGCGTACCGGTCTGCCCGGTTCAGGCGACCTTCCAGCGTCAGGACGGCATTGTGGTGATTGATAACACCCGCTGCGTCGGCTGCGCCTACTGTGTGCAAGCCTGCCCCTATGAGGCGCGCTTTATTAACCATGAAACCCAAACCGCGGATAAATGCACCTTCTGCGTCCACCGCCTGGATGCCGGGCTGTTGCCTGCCTGCGTTGAATCCTGTGTCGGCGGTGCGCGCATGATCGGCGATCTTAACGATGAACAAGGCACCTTGAGGCGCACGCTGGAGCAGCATCGTGGGGAGCTAAAGGTGCTGAAACCCGAGCAGGGGACGCACCCACAGGTGTTTTATCTGGGGCTGGATGAGGCATTTGTCAGCCATGTCCGGGGACAACCGGCGCTGTGGCAGGAGGTACACTCATGATCCGCGAAGTGATGGCTCGCCCGCAGGAGATCGCCTGGTTGCCCTGGGCGGTACAGTATTTCTTTTTCATCGGTCTGGCATGTAGCAGTGTTGCTATTGCGGCCTGGCTACGCTGGCGTTCAGCGTCTGAGGCATCTAGGCTGGAGCTGGCAGCCGTTTCGCTGGCGGTGGTGAGCGGCACCGTGGCCCCGTTGGCCCTGAGTGCGGATTTACATCAGCCCGCTCGAATCTGGCACTTCTATGCCCATTTCGCACCTTGGTCGTGGATGTCTCTTGGCTCGCTGTTTTTACCGCTGTTTACCCTGCTGGTAGTGGCCTATTTCATTTTGCTGCTGCGTTGCCAACTGAGGGCAAAAGCCCTGCCATTCTGGGCGCGCTGGTTACAAATCTGGCCCGCATGGCAAGAGCAGAAATGGTTACGTTGGGTGGCATTAGCCACGCTGCTTTCAGCCGTCAGCATCTTGCTCTATACCGGCCGCGAAGTGTCCGTGCTGCGTTCACAACCGCTGTGGCACAGCCTGTGGTTACCTTGGCTATTGCTGCTTACTGCTATGCAGGCCGTTCCGCCAATGCTGGCCTATTGGTTACGCCATGAACCTCACTGGCAATCGCGCTTGGCACGCTATCAAGGGATCTCTCTGCTGCTGTTGTGCCTCTCCAGCCTGGGCTGGTGGTTGGACGGCAGTGACTCCGCCGCTGCGCTGCGTCAGTTGCCTGTTCAGGGGAGCGCCTGGTCTCTGGTTGGCAGCGCATTTGCCGTTTTGATCCTGCTGTTGATAGTTTCGGCTTGGCGATCGCGTCGTAGGGCGCTAGGGGCGACAGGCCTGTTAGCACAATGCTTGGCTGCGTTGCTGCTCTGTTGGGGCGTGCGCTGGATGCTGCTGATGCAAACCCAGACGCTGCCCAAGTTCACTATATTGCTCAACCCCTATGTGTTACCGCTCGGCAGCGAGGGGCTATTGGCCATTCTCGGCACTTTTGGGCTGTGGCTGGCATTAATCATCGGGGTTCGTGAATTACAGCATGGGTTGATGGAGAAAAAACGCTATGGCTAAGTCAACGCGTCGTCAGTGGTTGAAAGGCGGGCTCGCTTTGGGTGGGCTGGCCGTGTTTGGTGCCAGCTACAGCGAAATGGTGCAGAAGGTGTTTACCGGCCTGCGTGATGGCAGCAGTGGAAAACTGACGCTGGATCGGATCAGTGCCAATGCGTTACCGCCAGAAGGCCGCCAACATCCCGAAGGCTGGCAGGCCAATCCGCAGCAGGCCGTTTCCATGACGCAATGTTTTGGCTGCTGGACGCTGTGCGGCCTGCGGGTGCGGGTCGATCGTGACAGCAATCAGATACTGCGCGTGGCGGGCAACCCTTATCACCCGCTGTCGCACGATCACCATTTTCCTTATTGTTTGCCAGTGAGTGATGCACTCAACCGCCTAGGCGGTGATGCCGGTTTGGAACAGCGCTCAACCGCCTGTGCTCGCGGTGCTACTCTGCTGGAAGGGCTGACCAGCCCGTACCGGGTGCTTGAACCGATGAAGCGGGTAGGGCCGCGCGGTAGCGGGCAGTGGCAGCGCATCAGTTTTGAACAACTGATCACGGAAGTGGTTGAAGGCGGCGATCTGTTTGGTGAAGGGCCAGTGGAGGGATTACGGGCCATCCGCGATCTGCAAACGCCGCTCGATCCGGCACAGCCAACGCTTGGGCCTAAGGCTAACCAGCTGCTGGTCACCAACGCAGGTGATGAGGGGCGGGATACCTTTATCAAACGTTTTGCGCAAAACGCCTTCGGCACGCGCAACTTCGGCCATCACGGCGCTTACTGTGGTCTAGCCTACCGGGCAGGTTCCGGGGCGCTGATGGGCGATCTGGACAAAAACGCCCATGTGAAACCCGACTGGGATCATCTGCGTTTTGCACTGTTTCTGGGGACGTCACCCGCACAGTCCGGTAATCCGTTCAAACGGCAGGGGCGTCAGTTAGCCAATGCCCGCCTGCGCGATGAGTTCCGCTACGTTGTGGTGGCCCCTGCATTGCCGTTAACCACCACGCTGGCCAACGATCACAACCGCTGGGTGCCGGTACTGCCGGGAACGGACTCCGCGCTGGCGATGGGTATGATCCGCTGGATTATCGACCAGGAGCGTTATAACGCCGATTATCTGGCGTTACCTGGCGAGGCGGCCATGCAGGCGGCCGGTGAAAAAAGCTGGTCGAATGCCACCCATCTGGTGGTGATCGATGACGATCATCCCCTCTGTGGGCAGTTCCTGCGTAAGTCACATCTGTTAGGTGGGGCTGGCGGTGATGAGGAAAGCCCTGCTTTGGTGTGGGACGCACAGCGAGGCGAACCACTGCCCGCCACCGAGGCCATGCGTGGGCAACTGCTGGTTGAGCAGCGGGTTCAACTGGCGGATGGCTCACCGGTGCAGGTGCGCTCAAGCTTCCGTTGTCTGCAACTGGCAGCACAACGCTTTACGCTGGCGGAATACAGCGCCCAATGTGGCGTCAGTGCTGAAACCATTGCGGCGCTGGCTAAGGAGTTTACGTCCTACCAGCGGCAGGCGGCAGTGATCTCCCATGGCGGCATGATGAGTGGCAACGGTTTCTACAGTAGCTGGGCGGTGATGATGCTCAATGCGCTGATCGGTAACCTTAATCTCAAGGGAGGCGTCTCGGTTGGCGGCGGCAAGTTCAAGGAGTTTGCCGAAGGGCCACGCTATAACCTCGCGACCTTCCCTGAGATGGTGAAGCCGAAAGGATTGGTGCTGTCGCGTAGTAAGCAGGCGTATGAAAAGTCAGACGAATATCGTCGCAAGGTGGAACAAGGTGTCAATCCTTATCCGGCGCGGGGACCGTGGTATCCCTTTGTGGCTGGTCAGTTTACCGAGCAGCTGGCTCCGGCGCTGATGGGATACCCTTATCCGCTGAAAGCCTGGATCAATCACATGGGCAACCCGCTCTACGGTGTCGCTGGGTTGCGTGACGTGGTGGAGAGCAGGCTGAAGGATCCGCAGCATCTGCCGCTGTTTATTTCCGTTGACGCCTTTATTAACGAAACCAGCGCGTTGGCGGACTATATCGTGCCGGATACCCACAACTTTGAAAGCTGGGGATTCACCTCCCCCTGGTCTGGCGTAATGGTCAAGGCAAGTACCGCTCGTTGGCCAGTGGTGCCGGCGCGCACAGCCAAGACGGCGGATGGGCAGCCGATCGCGCTGGAGAGCTTTGTTATTGCGCTCTCGAAGGCCATGGGGTTGCCGGGCTTCGGCGACGGGGCGTTGCAGGATGCGCAAGGTAACCCTTGCGGGCTGCATTGTGCCGAAGATTACTACCTGCGCGCAGCAGCCAACGTGGCATTTGCCGGTGAGCCAGTGCCTGAGGCGACGGAGAGTGAGTTACGCCTGACCGGTGTCGATCGTCTGCAACCGGCGCTGAATCAGGTATTAAAACCGGATGAGCGGCTGCGGGTGGGCTATATGCTGGCGCGTGGTGGTCGTTTCGCGCCCCATGAGCAGGCTTGGCAAGGGGAGGCGACCGGCCCGCAGTGGAAGCAGGGGCTGAATATCTGGAACGAGGAGGTAGCACGCCACCGCCATGCTATGACCGGGGAGCGCTATAGCGGCTGCCCAACCTATTATCCACCGCGTTTTGCCGACGGTTCCGACGTGGCGCAGCACTATCCGAGCGAAGCGTGGCCGTTCCGGCTGATGTCGTTCAAGTCGCACCTGATGAGCAGCTCTACCGCCCCTATCGAGCGTTTGCGGGCCGTGAAGGCGGTTAATCTGGTCGCACTCAACCCGATAGATGCCGAGCGCTATGGTCTACAACATGGTGACCGTGTCAGGTTGCAGACGCCAGGCGGCAGCGTGGAAGCGCAAATCAGCTTGCTCGATGGGGTCATGCCGGGCGTAATTGCCATTGAACACGGCTATGGGCATCGTGAAATGGGGGCTCGGGTTCATTCGCTGGATGGGCAGGCTTTGGCGGCGGATCCACGCATTGCCGCAGGGATCAACCTCAACGATCTGGGGCTGGCCGATCCGACTCGCGAAGTCGGCAATAGCTGGCTGGACTGGGTTAGCGGGGCGGCGGTACGGCAGGGGTTACCAGCGAAGTTGCAGCGCTTGGGATAGCTGAGATCCTTTAAAACGGGCGCAGCATGCGGCGCCCCTACGGTGGAATATGTGCGATCTCAAGTGGCTGGTTTGTCAGCAATCTGATTCCCCAATCCTGACACCGGGGGGGAGCATTCAGCGCATCAACGTTGAGCGATGGGCTCGACGCTATGCACACGGACATAGCCCAGCTGCGATGGCGTTACGCCACTCAGTCGCAGTTCAAAGATTTGCTCGGTTTTTGGCAGCAGTGAGCTGGCGCTCTGAATTTGTTGCGACTGCGCCTGCGCGGTCAGAGGCATACCGGTCGCGGCATCCAACTGGCCCCACTCCAACGTAGCGGTAAAGCCTGGCAGATATTGGCCTGAGAGCGTGCGCACATACAGTATTGCCTGGCTGCCGTTGGCCTCGCTCTTCACATAGTTGAGCGATAGGCTCAGTTCACCCACGCTGCTGTGTAATCTGGCGGCGTTATTGGCTGCGGGCAGCAGGTAGACGCCGCTGGTTGAGCTTTGGTTAAGCCTGTTTTGGCGCTCCAGGGCGGTAGCCTGCTCGGTCAACTCCCCCAGCACCTGTTTCAGCTCAACCACCTGGTTGGTGAGTTTCGGCACTTCGCGGTTCTGTGCGCAACCGGCCAGCAGGATCATGGCGGTGAGCAGACAAACCTGGCGATAACGGATTGTCATAACGGCAATTTCCTCTTCAATAACACTGGCTCCCAGCTTAGCCCGATCGCTGGCCAAAGTCATGTCTACCACTAAGTATGGCTGCTTTATTGCGCAATCGTGGAAGCAATTCGCAACAAATGCCCGGCGGTCTTTGTTGTGGCGTTAGTTCGGGGTAAACTGTGCCCAACTATGTAAACGCTTATCAGGACGAGTTATGCATTGCCCTTTCTGCGCTGCCGTTGATACCAAAGTGATTGATTCCCGCCTGGTGGGTGATGGATCGCAGGTGCGCCGTCGTCGCCAATGTCTGGTCTGTAATGAACGTTTTACCACTTTTGAAGTGGCCGAGCTGGTGATGCCGCGGGTGATCAAAAGTGATGAGGTTCGCGAACCGTTCAACGAAGATAAACTGCGCCGTGGCATGCTGAAAGCGCTGGAAAAACGCCCGGTCAGCTCCGACGACGTAGAAAACGCCATCAACCACATCAAGTCCCAGTTGCGCGCCACCGGCGAGCGTGAAGTACCCACCAAAATGGTCGGCAATCTGGTGATGGATGCGTTGAAAAAGCTGGATAAGGTCGCGTATATCCGCTTCGCTTCGGTGTATCGCAGTTTTGAAGACATTCGCGAATTCGGCGAAGAGATCGCCAAACTGCAGGATTAACGGGATCCGCATGCAAAACGACGAATTTTATATGGCGCGCGCCTTTGAGCTAGCGCGTCTGGGGCGTTTCACTACCACGCCGAACCCGAACGTGGGCTGCGTGATCGTGCGCGATGGTAGCATCGTGGGTGAAGGTTTCCATTTGCGGGCCGGTGAGCCTCATGCGGAAGTACACGCTTTGCGCATGGCGGGGGAAAAGGCGCGAGGGGCAACGGCTTATGTCACGCTGGAACCTTGTAGCCACCATGGCCGTACGCCACCCTGCGCGGACGCTTTGATCGAGGCTGGTGTCAGCCGCGTGGTGGCTGCCATGCAAGATCCCAATCCACAGGTTGCCGGGCGTGGGCTATACAAGCTGCAACAGGCGGGCATCGAAGTGCGCCACGGCGTCATGCTGGCAGAGGCGGAAGCGGTCAATCTGGGGTTCCTCAAGCGTATGCGCACCGGGTTTCCCTATGTGCAGCTCAAGCTGGGCGCTTCACTGGATGGCCGTACGGCGATGGCCTCAGGGGAAAGCCAGTGGATCACCTCACCGCAGGCCCGGCGGGATGTGCAGGAGTTGCGGGCGGCCAGTTCGGCGATCCTCAGCACCAGTGCAACCGTGTTGGCCGACGATCCTTCGCTAACGGTGCGCTGGGATGAACTGAGCAGTGAAACCCAGCAGATTTACCCGCGTGACAGCCTGCGCCAGCCGCTACGGATTATTCTGGACAGCCAGAACCGGGTCACGCCTCAGCACCGGGTTGTGCAGCAACCGGGTATGACTTGGTTGGCACGCCAGCAGCCAGACGATCGGGTTTGGCCAGCAGGGGTGGAGCAATTATCTTTCCCACTGCACGGCGGCGGTATCGATCTGGTGGTAATGATGATGCAACTGGCCAAGCGCCAGGTGAACAGCATCTGGGTCGAGGCTGGCGCACAGCTTGCCGGTGCGCTGCTGCAGGCCGGGCTGGTGGATGAGCTCGTCTTGTACATCGCGCCCAAACTATTGGGGGATAATGCCCGTGGGCTGTGCCAGCTACCGGGGCTGACGCACTTGGCCGATGCGCCTGAGTTTGTCTTTAGCGAGGTACGCCAGATTGGCCCCGATCTGCGCCTGCGGTTAACCGCCAAATAGAGAATGTAACCTTTGCCTGCCGGTGCAGCCGCGTTTTACAAAAGCGCCGCGCAGCCGGGCAAAGAATATGATAGAATCCGCCCCCCTGCGGGGTATTGAACCCATTTTTAAGGAAAGCCCATGAAAGTTATCGAAGGTGTTGTTGCTACTCCAAATGCCCGTGTGGCGATCGCAATTGCACGTTTTAACAATTTCATCAACGACAGCCTGCTGCAAGGTGCCATTGATGCACTGAAGCGTATCGGCCAGGTTGCTGATGACAACATCACCGTTGTTTGGGTCCCAGGCGCTTACGAGCTGCCATTAACCGCACGCGTGCTGGCTAACACCGGTAAATACGATGCGGTGATTGCTCTGGGTACGGTGATCCGTGGGGGCACCGCGCACTTCGAATATGTGGCGGGCGAAGCCAGCTCCGGTCTGGGCCAAGTCTCTATGAATACCGAGATCCCGGTTGCCTTTGGCGTGCTGACCACCGAAAGCATCGAACAAGCGATCGAGCGTGCTGGCACCAAAGCGGGCAACAAAGGCGCAGAAGCCGCCCTGACCGCACTTGAAATGATTAATGTAATCAAAGCTATTAAAGCCTGAATTTAGTTTAAGGGGAATTCCGTGAAACCTGCTGCTCGTCGTCGCGCTCGTGAGTGCGCTGTTCAAGCGATTTACTCTTGGCAGTTGTCTAAAAATGACATTGCCGATGTTGAACACCAGTTCCTGACGGAGCAGGATGTCAAAGATGTTGACGTCGCCTATTTTCGTGAGCTGCTGTCCGGTGTGGCAGTCAACGCAGGTATGCTGGATGGCCTGATGGCCCCCTTCCTGTCGCGCCAGCTCGAAGAATTGGGCCAGGTGGAAAGAGCCGTGCTGCGCATTGCGCTGTTCGAGCTGAAAATGCGTGAAGACGTCCCTTACAAAGTGGCCATCAACGAAGCGATCGAACTGGCGAAAACCTTCGGCGCAGAAGATAGCCACAAGTTTGTAAATGGCGTGCTGGATAAAGCAGCCCCCAGCATCCGTAGGAAAAAATAAAATATAAGGCCGGGAAACCGGCCTTACTTCTTTGGAAGACGAATTATGGCATGTGGCGAATTTGATCTCATTGCCCGCTATTTTGACCGGTTCAAAAGTGTGCGCCGCGACGTACAGCTCGGCATTGGCGATGACTGCGCACTGCTTACAGTGCCGGAAAAACAGCTTTTAGCCATCAGTACCGATACCCTGGTTTCGGGTATTCACTTCCTGGCGGATATCGATCCCGCCGATCTCGGCTATAAGGCCCTAGCGGTTAACCTGAGCGACCTCGCTGCAATGGGCGCCGATCCCGCGTGGCTTTCGCTGGCGTTGACGTTGCCGGAAGTGAACGAAGAGTGGCTCAAGGCGTTCAGCGATAGCCTGTTCGAACAGATGAATTACTACGGCATGCAGCTGATTGGCGGCGACACCACCCGTGGCCCGCTGAGCATGACGTTGACGATCCACGGCCATATCCCGGTCGGTCGGGCGCTAACCCGCAGCGGTGCACGCATTGGCGACTGGATTTACGTGACCGGTACGCTGGGCGACAGCGCCGCCGGGCTGGCAATCCTGCAGGATCGTTTGCAAGTGAGCGATCGGGCTGCTCAAGAATATCTATTGGGGCGCCATCTGCGTCCGCATCCGCGTGTGCTGCAAGGCCAGGCGCTGCGTGATTTGGCCAGTTCGGCGATCGATATCTCCGACGGTCTGATTTCCGATCTGAGACACGTGCTGAACGCCTCTGAGTGCGGTGCCCGTATTGAACTGGATGAGTTGCCGCTGTCGCAGACGCTGACCAGCAATACCGAGGCTGATCAGGCGCTGCGTTGGGCGCTGACCGGCGGTGAAGATTATGAACTGTGCTTCACCGTGCCAGAGATCAATCGGGGTGCACTGGAAGTGGCATTAAGCCATTTAGGTGCGGATTACACCTGTATTGGCCAGATTGGCCCGCAGTCTGAAGGGATGAAGTTCTACCGCGATCAGCAAGAAGTTGAACTGCCTTGGAGTGGTTACGATCACTTCGGGAGCGCTCAATAGCCATCAGTATGGCGGTATGAGTCTTTTTGGGCTCATACTGATCCTGCTAGTAAGAGATGGCTCTATTCCGGCCTGAGTTATTGGCCGAAACCTAAAAACCCGACCTCAGCAGTCGGGTTTTTGTATTTTTGGCTACGCTTGGCTGCTATTCAAAGCCGACCACATGATGCGGCACATAGGCCGTTTCTAATTCTGCAATTTCCTGTGATGTAAGCTCCAGATCAATGGCGGCTACGGCATCGATCAAATGTTCGCTGCGTGAAGCACCAATAATCGGCGCGGTAACCACCGGTTTACTCAGCAGCCATGCGAGGGCGATTTGCGCTCGCGAAACGCCGCGCTCTTCAGCAATAGTAGCTACTCGCTCGGCAATCAGAGCATCAACCCCTTCGGTAGCGTCATACAAGGTTTTGCCATATTGGTCGCTGACCAGACGCGCTGTGGTTTCGCCCCAGGGGCGTGTCAGCCTGCCACGTGCCAGCGGGCTCCAGGGAAGTACCGCAATCCCTTCGGCGACGCAGAGCGGGTGCATTTCGCGCTCTTCTTCCCGTTGGATCAGGTTGTACTGATCCTGCATGCTGGCAAAGCGTGTCCAGCCGTGCAGATCGGCGGTGTACAGCGCCTTGGCAAACTGCCAGGCGTACATAGAGGAAGCCCCGATATAGCGTGCCTTACCCGATTTTACTACGTCATGCAGGGCTTCCAGCGTCTCTTCGATCGGGGTTTCATAGTCCCAACGGTGGATTTGCAGTAAATCGACGTAGTCGGTACCCAAACGCCGCAGACTGTCGTCGATCGACTGCATGATCTTGGGCCGTGACAGGCCACGTTCCAAGTTGCTCATGGCGTTATAGACTTTGGTGGCGATCACCACCTCGTCGCGGCGAGCATAGTCGCGCAGTGCCCGGCCAACGATCTCCTCGCTGCTGCCATCGGAATAGTTGTTGGAGGTATCAAAGAAGTTGATGCCCGCATCCAGCGCCTGCTTGATCAACGGACGGCTGCTTTCCTCCGGCAGCGTCCAGGCATGGTTGCCACGTGAGGGCTCACCATAGGTCATGCAACCCAAACAGATGCGGGAAATGTTGAGATCGGTGTTACCTAGCTGTAGATATTTCATGCCTCTCTCCTGTGTACCGTTCAAAAAATAACTGTAGCGGAAAATGATGCAGAAATGATGGGCGTGGCGTTGAAGGGTGGGATTGATAAGGGCGCCCAGTGCGGCGCCCCTAGCTAGTTTATGCCAACCAGGTTTCGATCTGGCGCTGAATACCGGCCGCATCCAGGCCCAGATCGCTGCGGATCTCTTCCTGGCCGCCCTGTGGGATAAAGTAATCCGGCAGGCCAATGTTCAGTACGGGCACTACACGGCGTTTGGCCATCAGCAATTCGTTAACCCCACTGCCAGCGCCGCCCATAATGGCGTTTTCTTCCAGCGTCACCAACACTTCGTGGCTGGCGGCCATTTCCAGCACCAGCTGTTCGTCCAGTGGTTTGACAAAGCGCATGTCCACCAGCGTAGCGTTCATCGCTTCGGCGACCTGAGCGGCTTCCGCCAACAGGGTACCAAAGTTGAGGATGGCAATCTTTTCCCCTTCGCGGCGTACGATGCCCTTACCGAGCGGCAGTGCGGCCAGAGGTTCCAGCGTTGCCCCCGTACCGTTGCCCCGTGGGTAGCGTACCGCACTTGGGCCAGCGTTATGGTGATAACCGGTGTACAGCATCTGGCGGCATTCGTTTTCGTCGCTCGGCGTCATGATCACCATGTTCGGGATACAGCGCAGGAACGAAATATCAAAGGCGCCCTGGTGGGTCTGGCCGTCGGCACCGACAATGCCGCCGCGATCGATGGCAAACATCACCGGCAACTGCTGGATCGCCACGTCGTGGATCACCTGATCGTAGGCGCGCTGCAGGAAGGTGGAGTAGATTGCCACCACCGGCTTGTAACCGCCGATCGCCAACCCGGCGGCGAAAGTCACCGCATGCTGCTCGGCGATCGCCACGTCGAAATATTGCTGCGGATAGTCGCGTGAGAACTGCACCATGCCGGAACCTTCGCGCATGGCTGGGGTGATCGCCATCAGTTGGCTGTCTTTGGCCGCCGTTTCACACAGCCATTCACCAAAGATCTTGGAATAGGTTGGCAGGCCGCCAGCACTTTTTGGCAGGGTGCCGCTGGCCGGATCGAATTTCGGCACCGCGTGGAAGCTGATCGGATCCTTTTCTGCCGGAGCATAACCACGGCCTTTTTTGGTCATGATATGCAGTAACTGTGGGCCTTTCAGGTCACGCATGTTTTTTAGCGTAGCGGCCAATCCCTGCACGTCGTGCCCGTCTACCGGGCCAATGTAGTTAAAGCCCAGCTCTTCAAACAGCGTGCCGGGGACTACCATGCCTTTGAGGTGTTCTTCGGTACGCTTGAGCAGTTCTTTGATCGGAGGTACGCCGGAGAGCACCTTCTTGCCGCCTTCACGCAGCGTGGAGTAGAGCTTGCCAGACAGCAGTTGCGCCAGATGATTATTCAACGCCCCGACGTTTTCGGAGATCGACATTTCGTTGTCGTTCAGCACCACCAGCATATCCGGGGTGATGTCGCCGGCATGGTTCATGGCTTCGAACGCCATGCCTGCGGTGATGGCACCGTCGCCAATCACGCATACGGTGCGGCGGTTTTTGCCCTCACGGGCGGCGGCCACGGCCATGCCAAGACCCGCGCTGATCGAGGTTGAAGAGTGGCCAACGGACAACACGTCATATTCACTTTCGGCGCGCCACGGGAATGGATGCAGGCCGTTTTTCTGGCGAATGGTCGAGATGCGGTCACGCCGACCTGTCAGGATTTTGTGTGGGTAAGCCTGATGGCCAACGTCCCAAACCAGGTGATCGAAAGGGGTGTTGTAGACGTAATGCAGTGCCACCGTCAGCTCGACGGTACCCAGCCCAGACGCAAAGTGGCCACTGGAGCGGCTGACGCTGTCCAGCAGGTATTGCCGCAGTTCATCACACAACTTCGGCAGGCTTTCTTTTGGCAACGAGCGGAGTTCTTCAGGATTTTCCGCTAAGGCCAAGGTCGGGTATTTGGCTATATCAAGACTCATTCAGTACTCATATCAGAGGAGTTAATTGTCGCGTTCAATAATGAAGTTGGCCAATGCACGTAATGGTGCGGTGTTATAAGATTGTGTGGCCAACGAGTCTAATGCGGCCAAGGCTTCCTGATAGAGATCCCACGCTTTTAACTTGGCGCTGTCAAGCCCAAGTAGGGCCGGGTAGGTACTCTTGCCAAGCTGTTGGTCGGAGCCTTGGCGTTTACCGATTTTTTCGGTTTCGCCCACGACGTCAAGAATATCGTCCTGCACCTGAAACGCCAGGCCAATGGCGGCCGCGTAACGGTCAAGTTCAGGGAGTGCAGCACGGCCCGGTTCACCGGCGGCCAATGCCCCCAAGCGAACCGCAGCACGGATCAGCGCGCCGGTTTTATGGCGATGGATCTGTTCTAGTGCCTGTAGATCGATCTGCTTGCCTTCGGCTTCCAGATCCAGCGACTGGCCACCGCACATACCGGCAACGCCGCTGGCTTTGGCCAGTTCGGAAATCATCGCCAGCCGATCGCGCAGTGCCACATCGGGCATGTCGGCGTCAGCCAGGATCGAGAAAGCCAGCGTTTGCAGGGCATCGCCCGCCAGAATCGCGTTGGCTTCGCCAAATTTGATATGGCAGGTTGGCTGGCCACGGCGCAGATCGTCGTCATCCATCGCTGGCAGGTCGTCATGGATCAGCGAATAGGCATGGATGCACTCCACCGCTGCCGCTGGGGCATCCAGATTCTCCAGGCTCAGGCCAAACATTTGCCCGGTGGCGTAAACCAGGAAAGGCCGTAGCCGTTTACCGCCCAGCAAGGCACCGTGACGCATCGCCTCAACCATTTTGCCATCATTGAACGGCAGCGGAGCGATATAACCAAGCAGTGCGCGATCGCTGCGCTGATGGAAGGCCTGTAACTGATCGTGGAACTCAGACATCGTAATTACTCAGCGTCCGGGGTAAAAGGGGTCAGTGCAGCATCGTCGTTATGGTCGTTGAGCAGGATCTGTACGCGCTGCTCAGCCTGTTGAAGCTTTTGTTGGCCTTGGCGAGCCAATTGGACGCCACGTTCAAACTCATTGAGCGCATCTTCCAGCGGCAGCTCGCCGGATTCCAAACGGGTTACGATACTCTCAAGTTCGCTCAGAGAATTCTCAAAGCTGATGCTTTGCTCTTTACTGTCTGATTGTGCAGGTTTTTTCGCCATAGTTTTCTTTTTACATCATCATGTGAACAGTGGGGCCCGAGCCTATCCTAGCGGATCTTGATTAGCAAATCATGGCACGTCTATGTGGTTTTGTGCACGGCGCGCGTGCAGATAGTGATATACTTCGCGCCCAGATAAGATTGATAAAAGCCCGGCCAGCCCGCGATTTTATCAATCTTATCGCCATTGTATACCTAATAGCCTTGCAGTGGCAGCTAACCGCCGCCGCTGAACCCCGTAGGGCAGAGGTATTGCCTAATTTTCATCAGACTATAAAGACCGCCATGAAGTTTATCATTAAATTGTTCCCGGAAATCACCATCAAGAGTCAATCTGTGCGCTTGCGCTTTATTAAGATCCTGACTACCAACATCCGTAACGTCCTGAAGCAGTATGATGAAACTCTGGCGGTTGTCCGTCACTGGGATTTTATCGAGGTGCGTGCCAAAGATGAAGATCAGCGCCCGGTGATTGCCGATGCCCTGACGCGTATTCCCGGCATTCACCATATCCTGGAGGTGGAAGATCGCGCCTATACCGATGTCCACCACATCTTTGAGCAGACGCTGGAAACCTACCGCGAGCAACTGGAAGGCAAGACCTTCTGCGTACGGGTGAAACGCCGTGGCAAGCATGAGTTCAGCTCGCAGGATGTTGAGCGCTACGTAGGTGGCGGTTTGAACCAGCATATTGAAAGCGCACGCGTCAAACTTTCTCGCCCTCAGGTCACGGTGAACCTGGAGATCGATGACGACAAGCTGATGTTGGTCAAGGCGCGCCGCGAAGGCATTGGCGGCTACCCGATCGGCACCCAGGAAGATGTGCTGTCACTGATTTCCGGCGGTTTTGACTCCGGTGTTTCCAGCTATATGCTGATGCGCCGTGGCTGTCGCGTACATTATTGCTTCTTTAATCTGGGTGGCGCGGCGCATGAAATTGGCGTCAAGCAGGTTGCCTACTATCTGTGGAACCGCTTCGGCAGCTCACACAAGGTGCGCTTTGTGGCGATCGATTTCGAACCGGTAGTCGGTGAGATCCTGGAAAAGGTCGATGACGGCCAGATGGGCGTGGTGCTCAAGCGTATGATGGTGCGTGCCGCTTCCCAGGTTGCTGAACGTTATGGCGTACAGGCTTTGGTGACCGGCGAAGCGCTGGGCCAGGTTTCCAGCCAGACCCTGACCAACCTGCGCCTGATTGATAACGCCTCCGATACCCTGATCCTGCGTCCGCTGATCTCGCATGATAAAGAGCACATCATCAACGTGGCGCGTGAAATCGGCACTGAAGACTTCGCCAAGACCATGCCAGAGTATTGTGGCGTGATCTCAAAAAGCCCGACGGTCAAGGCAATCAAAACCAGGATTGAAGAGGAAGAAGGGCACTTTGACTTCGAGATCCTCGATCGCGTGGTGCGCGAAGCGCGTAACGTCGATATCCGCACAATCGCAGAAGAAACCAGTCAGCAGGTCGCCGAAGTAGAAACCGTGGCTGAATTCAGCGCTGACGAAGTGATCCTGGATATCCGCTCGGCGGACGAGCAGGAAGAGAAGCCGCTGCAACTGGCGCAGGTGGAAGTCAAACTGCTGCCGTTCTACAAGTTAGGCACGCAGTTTGCCGATCTCGATCAGAGCAAAACCTATCTGCTGTACTGTGAGCGCGGAGTGATGAGCCGTTTGCAAGCGCTGTACCTGCTGGAGCAGGGCTACGCTAACGTTAAAGTCTACCGCCCGTAATCTGTGTTGCAGGGTAGCAATGCCGTTTCTCTGGTGTTGCTATCCTTAACCACTTCCCCTGTTTGACCCTCCTTTTTTCTCTTTCCCCTCGAATAACTTTGACAGAGTGGCTTACTTTGGTTTATTTATTGTTACGTTATAACATATCTTTTTATTGGTTGGGAAAGGAGCAGGTTAATGCAGTTAAAAAAGTTGGTGGTGATACTGCCTTTTTGGTTTGTCAGCCATTCTCAGGCCCATTCTTTATGGGTTAATGCGCTACCCGCTGCGGGTGGACAGAGCACGATAGAGCTCGGTTATGGAGATGAGTTCCCTACCGCAGAAGCGATCCCTGAAGATCGCCTGCACATTTTCGCGCCAGCACAGCTGATCGGAAAAAATGGGGATCTGTTGCTGAAGCCTGGTAAAGAGAATTACCAGTTCGTGACGGAAAAACCGTTAGCCAAGGGCAGCTATGCCGCTATCGCTATCTATAAACCCACCTATTGGTCGAAAAATAAAGCGGGATGGCAACAGCAGAGCAGGACGGAAATGCCAGACGCGCTCTACTGCGAGCGGGCTTCCATGTTTGGCAAAACCATTGTGAATATCGATGGTGCGACAGAGACCGCCGTCATCAGCCAGCCGCAGGGGTTGCAGCTGGAAATTATCCCGTTAGCCAACCCGGCCACCATCAAGGCAGGGCAGCCGTTGCCAATACAGGTATTGTATGACGGGAAACCGCTAAAGAATGCCGATGTGACGGCGACGTTTGCCGGTTTTGGCGACCAACATGAGCACCACGGGCATACTCATAGTCATGCCAAAGCCTTTTTGAATCAGACCGACGGCAAGGGCAAAGTCAATGTTTACCCGCTGAAAGCGGGATATTGGGTTGTCGAAACCGAACATAAACTGCCTTATGTGGATAAGGCGAAATGTGATGAATCCGTGTTGCTTTCAACGCTGACCTTTACCATCAGCGAATAAGCCATTGGCAGGCCAGCCGGCCTGCCGATATTGATTCAATCGCGGAAGTCGTACATGCCGGGGATCAGTACCAGCTGTGCCGCTATCTCAGCCGCTTTGGCCTTACCCAACAGCAAATCGATCAGTTTCAGGGCAAACTCCATCGAGGTGCCAGGCCCTTGACTGGTGAGCAGGTTGACGCGTGGATCGAACACGACGCGTCTTTCCATCCATTGCCCTTCCGGGATCTGCTCTTTCAGGCCGGGGAAGCCGGTCATGTTGCCGATCGGGAACAGTTGGTGATGCTGCAATACCAAGGCCGGTGCTGCACAGATGGCGGCGACAATATTGCCTTGCAGATGCATCTGGCGGACTTTTTCCACCAGCAATGGGCTATCGCGAAAACATTCAGCACCCTTGATACCGCCAGGTAAGACGATGGCGTCAAAGTGGTCGTCAACAATCGCCACCAAGGGGGCGTCTGCCAGCAGTTTCACGCCGCGTGAGCAGACGATGGTCAGGTCACCGTCACTGGCAACGCTGGCGGTCGTTACTTTGACTCCGGCGCGAACCAGCAGGTCGATGGTGGTTACTGCCTCGGTTTCTTCACTACCAGGTGCGAGGCAGACCAATGCCGATGCGCTCATAGCTATTTTCCTTGCGTTTAATGATTTCGAACAGCCGGGTATTTTCTGGCAGGGGAATGCCGTGGCTGCGTCCGCGACGCAGCAAATAACCGGTAATGTAGTCGATTTCGGTGTGCCGTTGAGAACGGATATCCTGCAGCATCGAGGAGGTGTTGTCCGCCGTTGACTGGATCACCTGCATCACATAGAACATCAGGCTTTCGCACGAGGTGTGGTGACCTTCCATCTCCATCACGCTAGCCACTTCACGGCAGATAAGCTCTATCTGCTCAGGATAGCGTTGCAGATCGCCATTACGGCAGTCATACAGTACGGTTAGCGGGTTGATGACGCAGTTGACCGCCAGCTTGCGCCAACTGGCCGAAGCAATATTGTTATGCCAGGCAACGTCTGGCAGGGCTTGATGCAGAATCTCTGCCAGATGGCTGAGATGGGTCGCTTGCTGGGTTGTTGGGCCGATATGGGTGGTGCCGTTGGCGACGTGCACAATGGTGTTACCATCATGGCGTGCAGCATGGGTGGTGATGCCCTGTAGCACCGGCTGGCTGTGCGGTGGCAACTCCTCTTGAGTCCCTATGCCGTTATGCAGCAGCAAAATGGCACAGCGAGGGTTTAATTTGGGCAGCAATGCCGTCACCGCGCTGGAAACCTGCCAGGCTTTCAGCGTGACCAGCAGTAACTCACTGTGTCGCAGGTGTTCGGGATCGTTGGTGGGCAAATTACGGTTAAATGATGTGCCGTCGGGTTCAATGACGTTGACCGCGCAAAATGGCTGGGGCACCCGTAACCATCCCTGTACATCGTGGCCCTGCTGATAGAGTTTGGCTAGCCACAGTTGTCCGAGCGCGCCGCAACCAAGAATGGTTATTTTCATTTCATCTCCCTGGTTTTCGGAAAGACCACTGATGCATCCTTTTGATTATAGGCTTTTCTGTTGTTGAACGTCTTGTTCAGGCGTATATCTGAATTTTGCCTGAAACCGCAAAGCGGGTATCATGCACGGCAACGAAATCATACAGCACCCATTCAGGAGGAAGAGAAGTATGCCATCTTTCGACATCGTTTCCGAAATTGATATGCAGGAAGTTCGCAACGCCGTTGATAACGCTACCCGCGATCTCAGCACCCGTTGGGATTTCCGTAACGTACCGGCCAGCTTTGAGCTGAACGAGAAAGACGAAAGCATTAAGGTCGCCAGCGAGTCTGACTTCCAGGTGCAGCAACTGCTGGATATCCTGCGCGAAAAACTGATGAAACGCAGCATTGAAGGCGGCGCGCTGGAGATCCCGGAAGAACTGACCCACAGTGGCAAAACCTACAGCGTGGATGCCAAGCTCAAGCAGGGGATCGAAAGCTCAATGGCGAAGAAGATCGTCAAGCTGATCAAAGACAGCAAGCTGAAGGTACAGGCGCAGATCCAGGGTGATGAAATCCGCGTTACCGGTAAGGCGCGTGACGATCTGCAAAGCGTGATGGCGCTGATCCGTGGTGCCGATCTGGGGCAGCCGTTCCAGTTTAAAAACTTCCGCGATTAAGTAGTGCCGATCTGGGGGGATAGCCCCTCACCCTAACCCTCTCCCACAGGGAGAGGGGACCGATCGTGCTACAACTTTACGTCTGTTCCTGTCTGCAGCCCCGCGTCAAATATTCTACTGAACATGCTACAGGCAGAGTGTTGTGCCTGACTATAATGCCGTACCAGCTCCCTCTCCTTTTGGGGTGAGGGGGAACAACAGACGATCAAGCCAAAGTAGATGGGTATCCTTAAAGCGCTGCGATCAGGGCTTCCAACTGACCGCGATTGGTCTGTTTGGTATCTACCTTCACGTAAGCGCTGCGCTCCTCGGGAACCACAACCGCTTCCGCTACGCCCGGCTGAGCCAGCAAGCGGCTTTGTAACGCCGAATCTTTTACCGCCAGTTCAGACAACGTGATACGCAGGCTGCTGACGTAAGGGGGTTCTTTCATGGTGCTGCTGACCACAAACCAGACGGCGGCAAGTACCGCACCGGCGATAAAGACCAATCCTGCTCCCTGAAAACCATATAACCAGCCGCCCACGCTGCCGCCGATGGCCACGCCAATAAACTGGCTGGTGGAGTAAACGCCCATCGCCGTGCCTTTATAACCCGCAGGGGACTCTTTGCTGATCAGCGAAGGCAGGATGGCTTCCATGACGTTAAACGCCATAAAGAACAGCTGCACCCCGGCAATGATGCCCCATAGATGCTGGCCAGAAAACCACAGCACCACCTCGGCGCAAAACAGAACCGCTACGCAGCCCATAAAGACCTGCTTCATGCGGCGATATTTTTCTGCATAGATGATAAATGGCACTACGGCAATGAAGGAAACCAACATGGTGACCAGATAGACTTTCCAGTGGTCCGCAGCGGCCAGCCCAGCTTTTTCCATTGCCAGCGGCAGGGCGACGAAGCTGGACATCAGCAGGATATGCAGGCACAGGATGCCAAAATTGAGTTTCAACAGCCGCGAATTGTTCAGCACCTTGCTGAAACTGCCCCGTACGATGCTCGATTCCCGGTTCAGCACGTGTTCGTCGGCAGAAGGGACGACCAGCAAGGTAATCGCGATACCGGCTAATGACAGCACGGCAATCATCCAGAACAACGCATGCAAACCGAAGGCATGGGTCACTATCGGGCCCACCACCATGGCGATAGCAAAAGTGATACCGAAGCTGACGCCGATAAACGCCATCGCCTTGGTTCGGTTCTGCTCGCGAGTCAAATCCGACAGCAGCGCCATTACCGCAGCAGCTATCGCCCCGGAACCTTGCAATGCACGCCCAAGAATGATGCCCCAAATGGAGTCACTTAAGGCCGCGATAACGCTGCCAAGGGCGAAGATCAACAGCCCGCCGACGATCAGTGGCTTACGGCCAACGCGGTCGGAAATCAGGCCGAAGGGGATCTGAAATACCGCCTGCGCCAGACCATAAATACCGATAGCCAGGCCGATCAGTGCCTCGCTGGCACCGTGCAGCGCCATCCCATAGGTGGTCAGGACTGGTAACACCATAAACATGCCGAGCATGCGTAGGGAAAAGACGGTACCCAAGCCCCAGGTTGCGCGGCGTTCTTGGGGCGTCATAATATTGTCGTTCATGTAAACCTCAGTTAACCCGTCGCCTTTCAAGTTGCAGCGTTGTTAGCTGCACTTGCTCACCCCAGTCACTTACAAAAGTAAGCTCCTGGGGATGAGCAAGCTTGTCGCCTAGCTGCAACTTGAAATTCATAGGGTATCGAACCTATTCCAACAGGTTAAGCGGGGGACTTAGCCAGTTGGAATAGCCTCGGCAAAGTTGCGTCATTCTAGTGCGTAGGGCAGGGAGGGTAAATCGAATGTTGTTTAACAGATATTACAGTTGGCGTGCTTTTCTCCGAAACAAATAAAATGGGCCGCTAAGCGGCCCATTCGCAGATAACCGCTGTTTTACCAAGCGTAGGTTAACAGGGTTTCCGGTGTGGCACTGGCACTGAAATCGATCGACATCATTACGCTGAGTGAAGTAATGGCCACGATTGAGAACACAAACAGTTTGCGCGCCCAGACGCTGTCATTTTCCGCTTTGTAGCCGCGTAACGCCATGCCTAACCACCACACGCTCACCGCCGCTGCGACGATCAGGTATTTGTAGCCGGCATAACCGCCCAGGGTCAACATCAGCGTGGCGATCATAAACGCCAGGATGTAGAGCGTAATGTGGTTTTTGGCAACGGAGATGCCTTTCACCACCGGCAGCACCGGGATATTGGCTGCCTGGTAATCTTTAAATCGGAAGATGGCAATCGCATAAGAATGCGGCATCTGCCACAGGCTAAAGATAGCCAGCAGGATCAATGCACCAGCATCAAACTCGTTAGTGACCGCGCAGTAGCCAATAACCGGTGGCGCAGCTCCAGACAGGCTGCCGATCAGCGTGCCGTATACCGAGTGGCGTTTCATGTACAGGCTGTAAACGCCGACATAAACCACAAAGCCCATCACCGCCAGCCACATGGCCAGCGGGTTGGCCGCGATATACAGCAGTGCAAAACCAGCAATACCCAGCAAGGTAGCGTAAACCAGGCTCACACTCGGCGCGATCAGGCCTTTTACCAGCACCCGGTTCTTCGTTCTCTCCATTTTCTTGTCGATGTCGCGGTCAATGTAGTTGTTAAATACACAGCCCGAGGCAACCACCAACGAGACCCCTAACAGGGTGGCGAGAAACAGGGGATAGTCGATGCTCCCTTTGGAAGCGAGCAGGAATCCCCCGACGACAGAAATTAAATTACCGAAAATAATTCCTGGTTTAGTTACTTGCAGGTATTGCTTAATCATCACGTCCAGCTCTGCTCTTAATCGACCATCATGTTGATGTTGAGGTTGTACATAATCCAGAGTGAACCCACAACAACGATACCGATGATCATAGCGGTGAACAGCAATGCCACCAGGTTCCAGCGCTCTTCCGATGAGGTGTTCATATGCAGGAAGTAAACCAGGTGAACGATCACCTGGATAACTGCCATGCCGACCACGACCGCCAGGATGGTGGAGTGAGAGGCGCTGCCGCTCATCACCATCGCAAATGGAATTACCGTCAGGATGACCGACAGGATAAAGCCGGTCAGATATGACTTCACGCTACCGTGGCTTGCGCCGCCGTGAGAGGTATCATGGGATGAATGGCTCATTTACATTACCCCCAGCAGGTAGACAACGGTAAATACGCAGATCCAGACCACGTCCAGGAAGTGCCAGAACAGGCTCAGACACATCAGACGGGTTTTATTGGTTGGGTTCAGGCCACGCTTGCTCACCTGAATCATCATGATGATGATCCAGATCAGACCGGTGGTTACGTGCAGACCGTGAGTACCTACCAGGGCAAAGAAGCTGGAGAGGAACGCACTGCGGTCTGGGCCGTAACCTTCGGCGATCAGGTGATGGAATTCATAGATCTCCATCGCCACGAAGCCGACGCCAAACAGGAAGGTCAGGAACAGCCAGGTGTTAACGCTGCTTACCTTACCCTTGTTCATGCCGATCATCGCCATACCGTAGGTGATGGAGCTGAACAGCAGGAGGAAAGTTTCAACCAGTACAAAATTCAGGTCGAAGATATCTTTCCCAGTGGGACCGCCCGCGGTCCCGTTCACCAGTACTGCATAGGTTGCGAACAAGCTCGCAAACAAAATACAGTCGCTCATCAGGTAAACCCAGAATCCGAAGACCTTGGTTTCTCCTGCGTCGTGGTGCCCATGCTCGGCATGGGCTGCGCTATGGTTGGTCAGAGTATCAGTTGACATGTTTCACGCCTGCTTTGCTGATTTGTTCATAGTGTTGGTTTTCAATGCGCTCGATCTCATCAACCGGCACATAGTAATCAACATCTTCATCGAAGCTCTTGACGATCCAGGTCACGATCATGCCGACGAAGCCAGCAATCGCCATCCACCAGATATCCCAGATCATCGCGAAACCAAATACCAGGCTGAAGCCAGCAATAATCACACCGGCGCCGGTATTCTTCGGCATATGAATCGGCTCGTACTTCGCGGGTTTCTTATAGGCTTCGCCTTTTTCTTTCATGTCCCAGAACGCATCACGATCGTGAATTTCTGGCACTACGGCGAAGTTATAGAACGGAGGTGGTGAAGACGTTGACCACTCCAGCGTACGTGCCCCCCACGGGTCACCGGTCAGATCGCGGTTTTGCTCGCGGTCGCGGATACTGACGTAAACCTGGATCACTTGGCACAGAATACCGCAGGCAATCAGCGCTGCACCGCCAGCCGCAACCAGCAGCAGAGGGTGGAACTCAGGATTGATATTCTGGCTGATACGGCGGGTCATCCCCATGAAGCCCAATGCGTACAGCGGCATAAAGGCGACGAAGAAACCGATGATCCAGAACCAGAATGCGCGGATACCCCAGGTCTCATTCAGACGGAAGCCGAAGGATTTAGGGAACCAGTAGGTCAGGCCAGCGAAGCAACCGAACACCACACCACCGATAATTACGTTATGGAAGTGGGCAATCAGGAACAGGCTGTTGTGCAGCACGAAGTTGGCACCCGGTACCGCCAGCAGCACGCCGGTCATCCCACCGATGGAGAAGGTGATGATGAAGCCAACGGTCCACAGCATCGCGGAGTTAAGCTGAATACGGCCTTGGTACATGGTGAACAGCCAGTTGAAGATTTTCACCCCTGTCGGGATGGAAATGATCATCGTGGCAATCCCGAAGAAGGCGTTAACGTTGGCGCCTGACCCCATGGTAAAGAAGTGGTGCAGCCAAACGATAAACGACAGAACGGTGATCGCGATGGTTGCCCATACCAGTGAGGTATAGCCGAACAGACGTTTCTTCGAGAAGGTGGCGGTGACTTCAGAGAACACACCGAACACTGGCAGAACCAGGATATACACCTCTGGGTGACCCCAGGCCCAAATCAGGTTGATGTACATCATCATGTTGCCGCCCATATCATTGGTAAAGAAATGGGTGCCCAGATAGCGATCCAGGGTCAACAACGCGACGGTGACGGTCAGGATTGGGAAGGAGACGATGATCAGCACGTTGGTACACAGTGCTGCCCAGGTGAATACCGGCATCTTCATCATCGGCATGCCAGGGGCACGCATCTTCAGGATGGTGGCGAAGAAGTTCACACCGGTCAACAGGGTACCCAGACCGGAAATCTGCAGACTCCAGATCCAGTAATCGACCCCGACGCCAGGGCTGTATTCCTTACCCGACAACGGTGGATAGGCCAACCAGCCGGTCTGTGCGAATTCACCGACACCCAGCGAGATGTTGATCAAGACGACGCCGACCACGAAGAACCAGAAGCTCAGGGAGTTCAGGAACGGGAAGGCAACGTCGCGCGCACCGATTTGCAACGGAACCACCACGTTCATCAGGCCTACCACGAAAGGCATCGCCATGAAGAAGATCATGATGACGCCGTGCGCGGTAAAGATCTGGTCGTAGTGGTGCGGCGGCAGGAATCCGGCCTCACCGGCAGACGCGAGCGCCTGCTGGCTACGCATCATGATGGCATCAGCAAAACCACGCAGCAGCATGACCATGGCCACGATGATGTACATGATACCGATTTTTTTATGGTCGACCGAGGTCAGCCATTCGCTCCACAGCCACTTCCACTTGCCGAAATACGTGATCAGCGCCAGCAGGGCCAGCCCGCCAACGATGATTGCAGCAACGGTGACCATGATGATCGGTTCATGCAACGGAACCGCATCAAGTGTTAATTTTCCCAACATCAGATTATTCCTCGGCTCCGGCGTGAGCATGTTCACTCATGTCCATACCCTGGCTCATGTCCATGCCTTGGTGCGCGGAAGAAGCTTCTGCGCCTTTGTGCATGTGCATATCACCCATGAATTTGCCAATAGTCTCTTTGAACAAATTCGGTTTGACACTGGAGAAGTACTCAACCGGGTTGTTTTCACTCGGCTCTGCCAGTTTGTTAAAATCGCTGGTGGCGTTAAGGGTATTAGACGATTCTTTCACCTTGGCTACCCACTGATCGAAGTCGCCTTCGGTCGGGGTGACAATGGCGGTGAATTTCATGCCGGAGAACCCGCGGCCACTGAAGCTGCTGGAAATACCATCGTATTTACCCGCTTCGTTGCCGATCAGGTGCAGTTTGGTCTGCATCCCGGCCATCGCATAAATCTGCCCACCTAACTGAGGAATAAAGAACGAGTTCATTACCGAGTTAGAGGTGACTTTGAATTCGACTGGAACATCTTTCGGGAAAGCCAACTCATTAACGGTCGCGATACCCTGCTCAGGGTAGATGAACAGCCATTTCCAGTCTAACGACACCACTTCGATGGTCATTGGCTTTTTGTCGGCGACAATCGGCTTGAATGGATCCAGCGCGTGGGTTGTTTTCCAGGTTATGGTGCCAAGGATGGCGATGATAATGATTGGAATGGTCCAGACGACCGCTTCAATCTTGTTGGAGTGTGACCAATTCGGACTGTACTTGGCGCTCTTGTTGGAAGCACGATACTTCCAGGCAAAGGCAAATGCCATGAAGATCACTGGCACCACAACGATCAGCATCAAGCCGATTGCCGTGAGGATCAGTCTTCGTTGCTCAACACCTATTGCTCCTTTGGGATCCATCAACACCATATCGCAACCGCTTAGCATAACGGTGGCGACAATTAAGGATAACATCCCAATACTTTTATTGTATTTCTTAAGTCTCATCTAACGACCCCAATTACCAAGGCTCTATATTGTCGTTTCATGTGTGCGGGCATTTTACGGGAAGGTTGCAGTACTGTAAACATACTTAAGAGAGTGTCAGCGGCTTGTTGACACTTTCTGTTAAGGGGGTCACACATGTAACGTTAGGTGACAATTTACTAATGGCAACAACGTGTTGGCGAGCTGAATCGTTCCGGGGGGATGCTATGTCATGGAAAACCAAGGGTATGTCAGGATATCGCGTCAGCGGTGGCGATGTTTGAATAGGCGCAAAAAGGTTTATTTAATGTAAAATTTTTGTTTTGTTGAGGTGAATTAAAATCTATTTCCGAGCGTTTTACTCGGGTAAAAAAATAGCTTAGGTAAAAATATTAAATTTTTAACGAAATAAATTCGTTTTTCTGATGCTTTTTTGTTGGCCGAATTTTATCGGCCAACAAAAAAATCACGCTAATTGCGTTCGGCGCAACGCCAGGTAGTCCAACAGGCTACCCATGATAATCCCCACCAGGCTCAGCATGGCACCGGTTTGCAGCAGCTGCACAGCAAGCTCGGGCCAGTTGGTCCAATTCAGCGCATTGGCGATTAGCAACAGCAGCCATACGCCTAGCAGCGAGCATCCGACGCCCAACAGACGCAATGCCCAGCGATAGGCGGCACGAAACTCAGTGCGTGGCATAAAGTTGTCGGTACGTTGCGTGTACTCCAGCGTCTGGCGGCAGATTAACAGCAGCAGCAGGCCTGGAACCGCCGCCGCGATGGAGAAGAGATAAAACAGTGGCCAGCCATGGGCGGTCACGAACCAACCGGCAATCGGCCCGACGTAAACACGGCCAACGGCGGAGAGCGCCGAGAGCAGGGCAAACTGGGTGGCGGAGAAGGATTTGTTGCACAGGGTCATCAGCAGGGCGACAAAGGCTGCGGTGCCCATGCCGCCACACAGGTTTTCCAGGAAAATGGCGCTGCCCATCGTCAGGATGTTTTTAGCGGTGATCGCCAACAGCCAGTAACCGATGTTGGATACCGCCTGCAAAATGCCGAACAGCATCAGCGCCCGGAACAGGCTGAGACGTTGCATCAAGACGCCGCCGAACAGGGCCCCAACGATGGTGGCAAACAGACCGAGGGTTTTGTTCACCAGGCCGACCTCGCCAGCATCGAAGCCGACGCCGCGGATCAGAAAGGTGGTGCTCAAACTCCCGGCAAAAGCGTCACCCATCTTATACATCACGATCAGCAACAGGATCAGCCAGGCATTGTTACGGGCGAAGAAGTCACGCAGTGGAGCGACTACCGCCATCTCGAGGGTGCGCGGCGCAGGAATGCTGTCGTCCGGTTCCGGTGCCATCAGCGTAGCGGCTACGCCAATTAGCATCAGCCCGGCCATTAGCCAGTAAGTCGCCTGCCAACCGAAATAGCGATCGGCCAGCCACAGGGCCAACCCGCCGGAGACCAGCATCGCCAGGCGATAACCCAGTACTGACACTGCGGCCCCGGTTCCGCGTTCTTCGGCCGCCAGCAAATCGGTTTTGTAGGCGTCAAAAACAATATCCTGTGAGGCAGAACAGAATGCCACCACCACCGCCAGCGTGGCCAGCCACCATAGATGCTGTGACGGATTCATAAACCCCATCGCCACGATGGCCACTACCAGCAGCAACTGGCTGATCAACAGCCAGCCACGCCGCCGCCCGAGGAACGGCGGAGTGTAGCGATCCATAAACGGAGACCAGAGGAACTTGAATACGTAGGCCTGACCCACCAGCGAGAAAATACCAATGGTTTTCAGATCGAGGCCTTCGACGGTCATCCAGGCTTGCAGCGTGCCGGAGGTCAATGCCAGCGGCAGCCCCGAGGCAAAGCCCAACACCAACAGGATGACGGAATTACGCTGGGTAAAAATATTCAGATACTGTTTCGACATGAGATCCCGATCTGCGCTGCTCTGTTAACCGAGCAGCGCGAGGCATTGCCTGATTAACGTGCGTTTTGCTTGATAAAGTCGTTGACGCTGGTGTCTTGAGCCATATCGGCGATGACGTCACCCAGCACGGTGTTGACCGCATCGGTGATTTTTTCATTGCTGGCGGTGAAGGCACCCTGCACGTTATAGGTAGAACGGTAGTTCTTCACCTGCTTGTTGCCGTTTTTGGCCTGCGCGATGATTGAAATATCCGCTTTGGTGGTGATGTTGTAGCGCAGGTTGCCTTGGGAAACGTCGGCAAACAGCGTATTGACTACGATCTGCAAATCAACTGCACCTGATGGCCCAATCATATAGCCACGCGCGCCCATTTGCTTTTCCAGCACTTCTTGTAGCAGGAAGCGCAGATCACGTGATGGGGTCAGGGTGATCAGTTGGCCGTCACGGTTCACTTTTGCCAGTGCCTGATCGGGGCGTTGGTCTGCACCGTTAATGCTGATGGTGATCCCTTGCAGGGTGGGATCCTGCTGTGGCAACACGATCTTCGGGGTTACGTTCAGGGTATTGGTGCTGGCGGCACAGCCAGCCAGCAGCAGTGCAGCCAGCAGCGGAAGACAAAGTTTTTTTAACATTATGACTGTCTCATCAATCGTGGTTTTATACCCGGTGCTGTTCAAGCCCGCGGGCAGGGTTGTGGGTGCTTGATAATCAAAGCGCTAGAGTCAACGATAAATTGCCGCCATCATAGCATTGCCAACAACGGGGGGAAGTGTTGAAGGTGGCCGTGACGTAAATTTTTCCTCAACCAGGATAAAAACAGGCTTTTTCGCGAGGCTCAATCGGATAAACCTCAACTGAGCCACTTGTATTGATGAATTTTTCGGCATTGAGTCGTGTGATTTACGATAGCCATGTTCTGGCGGGGGCAAAACCGACTAATATTAAAGTAGAACCTGGTAGCCTGCCGGTGTTGTAAGGAGATCCTATGATCCGCGAGCAAATAGAAGCAAAGTTAAGGGCGGCGTTTGAACCCGCGTATCTGGAAGTGACTGATGAGAGCTATCGGCATAACGTTCCTGCTGGATCCGAAAGTCATTTCAAAGTGGTGTTGGTGAGCGACCGCTTTGTCGGCGAACGGTTCCTGACCCGGCATCGCTCCATTTATGGCGTGTTGGCGGAAGAGCTGGAAAACGGCGTACACGCGCTGGCATTGCATACCTATACCCTGAAAGAGTGGGAAGGGCTGCAGGATACGGTGCCGGCTTCGCCACCTTGTCGTGGGGCGGGCACATTGGCTTAATACCTAAAATTTACGGTATCAGTGGAACTTTTACCCGTATTTAAGGTATTACTACTGACGAATTTTGCAACGGCCTACGGGCCGTTGCTGTTTTTGACGACGACAAAGCCGAAGGCGTTTGCAGCTCTGATGGCCATGGCATTAAGGTATTTGGGCGAAAAATCGGCAAAAGTGTGATTTTTAACGCGCCAGTGCTGCCTTGCCATCCTCGACTAGCTACGCTTGCGCCGCTATAATGTCGCGTCTATTTTTTCCGGAATGGTTTCGGAACGCTCTCGACATCAGGGAACTCGGTTTTTAATGTAGCCGTCCTGGTTCTTGGAACGGAGTTGACCGAGCACTGTGATTTTTTTGAGGTAACAAGATGCAAGTTTCAGTAGAAACCACTCAAGGCCTTGGGCGCCGTCTCTCTATTACTGTACCCGCTGATGTTATCAATCAGGCAGTAAAGAAAGAGCTGATCAACGCAGCTAAAAGCGTACGTATCGACGGTTTCCGTAAAGGCAAAGTGCCGATGAACATCGTCGAACAGCGTTATGGCGCCTCCGTCCGTCAGGACGTGCTGGGCGATCTGATGCAGCGCAACTTTGTTGACGCGATCATCAAAGAGAAAATCAACCCGGCCGGTGCACCAAACTACGTACCGGGCGAGTATAAAGAAGGCGAAGATTTCGCTTTCACCGTGGAATTCGAAGTCTATCCAGAAGTTGAGCTGAAAGGCCTGGAAAGCATCGAGGTTGAAAAACCTGTGGTTGAAGTTAACGACGCCGATGTTGATACCATGCTGGAAACTCTGCGTAAGCAGCAGGCGACCTGGAAAGACACCGACGGCGCAGCCACTGCTGAAGACCGCGTGACCGTTGACTTCACCGGCTCTATCGACGGTGAAGAGTTTGAAGGCGGTAAAGCCGCTGATTTCGTTCTGGCTATGGGCCAGGGCCGCATGATCCCAGGCTTCGAAGAAGGTCTGGTGGGTCATAAAGCCGGTGAAGAGTTCACCATCGACGTCAACTTCCCAGAAGATTACCACGCAGAAAACCTGAAAGGGAAAGCGGCCAAGTTCGCTATCGTGCTGAAGAAAGTTGAACAGCGCGAGCTGCCAGAACTGACCGAAGAGTTCATCAAGCGTTTCGGCGTGGCTGATGGTTCTCTCGCCGGTCTGCGTACCGAAGTGCGTAAAAACATGGAGCGCGAACTGAAAGGCGCCGTGCGTAACCGCATCAAGACTCAGGCTATCGACGGTCTGGTCAACGCTAACGAAATCGACGTGCCAGCGGCACTGATCGACGGCGAAGTCGACGTTCTGCGTCGTCAGGCTGCACAGCGTTTTGGTGGCAACGAGAAGCAAGCGTTGGAACTGCCACGCGAACTGTTCGAAGAGCAAGCCAAACGTCGCGTTGTAGTCGGTCTGCTGTTGGGCGAAGTGATCAGCACCAACGATCTGAAAGCCGATGAAGATCGCGTTAAGACCCTGATCGAAGAAATGGCTTCCGCCTACGAAGATCCGAGCGAAGTAGTTGAGTTCTACAGCAAAAACAAAGAGCTGATGAACAACATGCGTAACGTTGCTCTGGAAGAACAAGCGGTAGAAGCCCTGCTGGCTAAAGCGAAAGTGACTGAAAAAGCCACTACCTTCAGCGAGCTGATGAACCAGACTCAACAAGCGTAATGCTGGTTGATGCCAGGAGCGACCTGATGGCAGGTCCATTGCCGTAGCTGGGAGTTCCTTACAAGGCCCGTAACTTTGGTTACGGGCTTTTCTTTTGCCACGTGACTGATTAATCTCGGCTTAACTGTGGCAATATGCACTATATTTATTGGGTCGAGGATGAATGGCGGCGGCGGAAGGCCAGTGGTTGTGACCTTGCCTGCCACACAGGGATGTTGGTGAAATTGTTCACCGGGCTTGAAATTCGCTCTGTGACCCCCCAATTCCTACAACAGTATGGGCCGCTTTATCCGCCTGGCGGAATGATAGCGCCGTCAAATCAGTGTGGAGCCTGTCGATGGCTTGAACGTAGTCATGATGGCCGTTCTCAAGTAGAATCGACAGACAATGGCGCCAAGGCAATTTCTATTAGGAGACGGTAATGTCATACAGTGGCGAACGAGACCAATTTGCACCTAACATGGCACTGGTGCCGATGGTGGTAGAGCAGACTTCGCGCGGGGAGCGTTCTTACGATATTTATTCCCGCCTGCTGAAAGAGCGCATTATCTTCCTGACCGGCCAGGTTGAAGATCATATGGCTAATCTGATCGTGGCGCAGATGTTGTTCCTCGAGGCAGAAAGCCCAGAAAAAGATATTTTCCTGTATATCAACTCGCCGGGCGGCGTGATCACGGCTGGTATGTCAATCTATGACACCATGCAGTTTATCAAACCGGACGTCAGCACCATCTGTATGGGGCAGGCGTGTTCCATGGGGTCGTTCCTGCTGACGGCAGGCACCAAGGGCAAGCGTTTCTGCCTGCCAAACTCCAGAGTGATGATCCACCAGCCGCTGGGCGGCTACCAGGGCCAGGCAACGGATATTGAAATCCATGCGCGTGAGATCCTGAAGGTGAAGGCTCGCATGAATGAGTTGATGGCACAGCATACCGGCCAATCGCTGGAACAGATCGAACGTGATACCGAACGTGACCGCTTCATGACCGCGGAAGAATCGGTAGAATACGGTCTGGTCGACAGCATTCTGACGCACCGCAGCTAAAACTATACCCAAAGGGTCGCAAGCTGTAGTGCGTACCTGCTGCCTGAAGGGGTACGGGTAGTGCGCGGCTTGCGGGCCGATAGGCTATAGTATTCAGAGCGGGCCTGGCTCGCTTTAAACAGCGTTATCGGCGTTCCCGGTATAAAGTTTGGGCGCATTGTCGCCGCGTAATGGTGCGGGACAAAGACAAAAGAAGAGGTTTGACTCATGACAGATAAGCGCAAAGACGGTTCAGGAAAGCTGCTGTACTGCTCTTTCTGCGGCAAAAGCCAGCATGAAGTGCGTAAGCTGATTGCCGGTCCGTCAGTGTATATCTGCGATGAATGTGTTGATCTGTGTAACGACATTATTCGCGAAGAGATTAAAGAGGTTGCGCCGCATCGCGAGCGTAATTCATTGCCGACACCGCACGAAATTCGTCACCACCTGGATGATTATGTTATCGGTCAGGAACAGGCGAAAAAAGTGCTGGCGGTGGCGGTCTATAACCACTACAAACGCCTGCGTAACGGCGATACCAGCAATGGCATCGAACTGGGTAAAAGCAATATTTTGCTGATCGGCCCAACCGGTAGCGGCAAAACCTTGCTGGCAGAAACGCTGGCACGTTTCCTGGATGTGCCGTTCACCATGGCCGATGCCACAACGTTGACCGAAGCCGGTTACGTCGGTGAGGACGTGGAAAACATCATCCAGAAACTGTTGCAGAAATGCGACTACGACGTGCAAAAAGCCCAGCGCGGCATCGTCTATATCGATGAAATTGATAAAATTTCTCGTAAGTCAGACAACCCGTCCATCACCCGTGACGTTTCGGGCGAAGGCGTGCAGCAGGCGTTGCTGAAGCTGATCGAAGGCACGATTGCGGCGGTTCCACCACAGGGTGGACGTAAACATCCGCAGCAGGAATTCCTGCAGGTGGACACCTCCAAGATCCTGTTTATCTGTGGCGGTGCGTTTGCCGGCCTGGATAAGGTGATTGGCCAGCGCGTTAACACCGGTTCCGGTATTGGTTTTGGTGCCACGGTGAAGGGTGAATCTGAAAAAGCCACCGAAGGCGAACTGCTGTTGCAGGCAGAGCCGGAAGACTTGATCAAATTTGGTCTGATCCCGGAGTTCATCGGTCGTCTGCCGGTGGTTGCCACCCTCAGCGAACTGAGTGAAGAAGCACTGATCCAGATCCTAAAAGAGCCGAAAAACGCCCTGACCAAGCAGTATCAGGCGTTGTTCAATCTGGAAGGGGTAGATCTGGAATTCCGTGAGGAAGCGCTGAACGCCATCGCCAAGAAGGCCATGACGCGTAAGACCGGTGCCCGTGGCCTGCGTTCGATTGTAGAAGGCGCGCTGCTGGACACCATGTACGATCTGCCGTCGCTTGAAAGCGTAGATAAAGTGGTGATCGACGAATCGGTGATCGCTGGCCAATCCAAGCCGTTATTGATTTACGGCAAACCGGAAGCGCAGGCTTCTGGCGAATAATTAGCCAGTCAAACCAGAAAGTTAATCGTAAAAGGGGGATTTTATCCCCCTTTTCTTTTTCTCGACATTGTTACCGTTGAATGTCAGAGATTCATCCCCATATACTCATAATCCAGATTTTGTGAAACGTTTGATGCTTGCGTCTCATGAGATCCCCCTAATCCTGGCGGAAATTAAACTAAGAGAGAGCTCTATGAACCCTGAGCGTTCCGAACGCATTGAAATCCCCGTGTTGCCATTGCGCGACGTGGTGGTTTATCCGCACATGGTGATCCCGTTGTTTGTTGGCCGGGAAAAATCGATTCGGTGCCTCGAAGCCGCAATGGATCACGATAAAAAGATCATGCTGGTGGCGCAGAAAGAGGCCTCGACGGATGAACCTGGCATTAACGATCTGTTCTCGGTAGGTACCGTTGCATCGATTTTACAGATGCTGAAACTGCCGGACGGCACGGTCAAGGTGCTGGTCGAAGGTTTGCAGCGTGCGCGTATTACCACGCTTTCCGACAGCGGCGAACACTTCGCTGCCCAGGCTGAATATCTTGAATCACCGGCTATCGACGAGCGTGAGCAGGAAGTCCTGGTGCGCACCGCGATCAATCAGTTTGAAGGCTACATCAAACTGAACAAAAAAATTCCACCGGAGGTGCTGACTTCGTTGAACAGCATCGACGACGCTGCACGCCTGGCGGACACCATCGCCGCGCATATGCCGCTGAAGCTCAGCGACAAGCAGTCGGTGCTGGAGATGTTCGATATCACCGAGCGTCTTGAGTACCTGATGGCGATGATGGAGTCGGAGATCGACCTGCTGCAGGTTGAGAAGCGCATCCGTAACCGCGTCAAGAAACAGATGGAAAAGAGCCAGCGCGAGTACTATCTGAATGAGCAGATGAAGGCGATTCAGAAAGAACTGGGCGAGATGGACGACACGCCGGATGAACACGAGGCGTTGAAGCGCAAGATTGAAGCGGCCAAAATGCCGAAAGAAGCGCGTGAGAAAACCGAAGCGGAACTGCAAAAGTTGAAAATGATGTCGCCGATGTCTGCGGAAGCAACCGTAGTGCGTGGCTATATCGACTGGATGATCCAGGTGCCGTGGAATGCGCGTAGCAAGGTGAAAAAAGACCTGCTCAAGGCGCAGGAAGTGCTCGATACCGATCACTACGGCCTGGAACGCGTCAAAGACCGCATCCTTGAGTATCTTGCAGTGCAGAGCCGCGTCAGCAAAATCAAGGGCCCAATTCTGTGCCTGGTGGGGCCTCCTGGCGTGGGTAAAACCTCGCTGGGGCAGTCGATCGCTCGTGCGACCGGCCGCCAATATGTCCGTATGGCGCTGGGCGGCGTACGTGACGAAGCGGAGATTCGCGGGCACCGCCGGACTTACATCGGCTCCATGCCGGGTAAACTGATCCAGAAAATGGCCAAGGTTGGGGTGAAAAACCCGCTGTTCTTGCTCGATGAGATCGACAAGATGTCATCCGACATGCGTGGCGATCCGGCTTCAGCCCTGCTGGAAGTGTTGGATCCGGAACAGAACGTGGCGTTTAACGATCACTATCTGGAAGTGGATTACGATCTGTCCGACGTGATGTTCGTGGCGACCTCGAACTCGATGAACATCCCGGCACCGTTGCTGGACCGTATGGAAGTGATCCGTCTTTCCGGCTATACCGAAGACGAAAAGCTGAACATCGCCAAACAGCACCTGTTGCCAAAGCAGCTTGAGCGCAACGCGTTGAAGAAAGGCGAGCTGACGGTGGACGACAGTGCCATTATCGGCATTATCCGTTATTACACCCGTGAAGCCGGGGTGCGTAGCCTGGAGCGTGAAATTTCCAAGCTGTGCCGTAAAGCGGTCAAGTCGCTGCTGATGGACAAGAAGCTCAAGCACATCGAGATCAACGGCGAGAACCTCAAGGACTATCTGGGCGTTCAGCGTGTTGATTACGGCCGTGCAGACACCGAAAACCGCGTAGGTCAGGTAACCGGGCTGGCGTGGACGGAAGTGGGCGGCGATCTGCTGACCATTGAAACCGCCTGCGTACCGGGCAAAGGCAAGCTGACCTACACCGGTTCTTTGGGTGAAGTGATGCAGGAGTCGATCCAGGCCGCGCTGACCGTAGTACGTGCACGTGCAGAGAAGTTGGGCATCAACGCCGATTTCTATGAAAAACGTGATATCCACGTCCACGTGCCGGAAGGGGCGACGCCGAAAGACGGCCCAAGTGCCGGTATCGCCATGTGTACCGCGCTGGTTTCCTGCCTGACAGGCAACCCGGTGCGTGCCGATGTGGCAATGACCGGTGAGATCACCTTGCGTGGTCATGTGTTGCCGATTGGTGGTCTGAAAGAGAAGCTGCTGGCGGCACACCGTGGCGGTATCAAAACCGTGCTGATCCCTTACGAGAACAAGCGCGATTTGGAAGAGATCCCGGACAACGTCATTGCCGATCTGGAGATCCACCCGGTACAGCGAATCGATGAAGTTTTGAACATTGCACTGGTCAATCCGGCCTTCGGCGCACAGCCCGTAGCGGTAAAATAGTGACGTATAGCAAAAACCATTGATAAAACTCATGCTGGCAAGCCAATTCGGACTTGCCAGTATTTTTTTGTGCCGCTAAGTTAGATCCCTGTCGGCTCGCGTTTCGTCGCCGTTTGGTGGCTTGCCAAGGCACGACGGGATTGATATAACAGCAGCGCTGTCGTAACCGTAGGGATTTTTTCGGTGCGACGTTTTGAATTCTAGAGGGGATGATAGAGTGAATAAGTCACAACTGATCGACAAAATTGCCGCGGGTGCTGATATTTCTAAAGCGGCAGCAGGGCGTGCTTTGGACGCAATTATTGCTTCCGTTACCGATTCCTTGAAAGAAGGGGATGACGTGGCTCTGGTTGGTTTCGGTTCTTTCACCGTGCGTGAGCGTTCAGCTCGTACCGGCCGTAACCCGCAAACGGGTAAAGAGATCAAAATCGCGGCAGCCAAAGTTCCGGCTTTCCGTGCAGGGAAAGCCCTGAAAGACGCAGTAAACTGATTACGGCGTTTAATCGCATCGCGTCGCCGGTAAACAATCACCTGACGCAGCGGTATTGGTAAGGTAAGATATAAGGCGCATCAGGTTGATGCGCTTTTTTTATTTTTGTCGCAGGGAACGCGCCTGCACAAGGGTTGTTAATCCACATCACAGCGGAGTGTTGTCACACTATGATGGACAATTTACGCGCGGCTGCTAATCACGTCGTGCTAAAAATCATCCTGGGGCTGATTATCTTGTCATTTCTTTTGACTGGAGTAGTCAGCTATCAGGGAAGTGCCGGCGATTACGCTGCGAAAGTAAATGGCCAGGTGATCGAACGCGCCCAGCTGGAACAGGCTTTCCAGAGTGAACGTAGCCGTATGCAGCAGGAACTGGGTGACCGTTTCTCTGCCATGGCTGGCAACGAAGGTTACATGCAGCAGATGCGCCAGCAGGTGCTGTCTCAACTGATCGACAAGTCGCTGCTGGACCAGTACGCGAAGACGCTGGGCCTGAGTGCCAGTGACGATCAGGTGAAAGAGGCCATCCGTCAAGAAGCCTATTTCCAGACGGACGGCAAGTTCGACAACGCCAAATATCTCGACCTGATTACCCGTTCGGGCTTTAGCGCAGACCAATATGCGCAATACACGCGCCAGCGGTTAATCAACCAGCAGATGATCCAGGGCTTCGGCGGTTCCGACATCGTCCCACCAAGCGAAGCAGAGTCTATGGTTGCCCTGGTTCTGCAAGAGCGCGATGTGCGCCTGGCGACGATCGATCTCAATGCCATGATGGCCAAGCAAACCGTCACCGACGAAGAGCTGAAGACCTTCTTCGAGCAGAACAAAAACAGCTTCATCGCACCAGAGAAGGTGAAAGTGAGCTTTATTCCGCTGGATGCCGCGGCATTGCAGGATAAAGTGACCGTTACCGAAGCGGATATCAGCGCCTATTACGATGGGCACCAGAGCAGCTTTGGCCAGCCGGAACGCAAAAAATTCAGCGTGATCCAGCTGAAAACCGAAGCGGATGCCAAAGCGGTATTGGAAGAGCTGAAAAACGGTGGTGATTTCGCTGCGTTGGCGAAAGAGAAATCTACCGACATCATCTCGCGCCGTACCGGTGGCGAAATGGACTGGATGGAGCCAGATACCACGGCAGACGAACTGAAACAGGCTAACCTGACCGAGAAAGGCCAACTTTCTGGCGTAGTGAAGTCTTCAGTGGGTTATCTGATCGTGCGTCTGGACGATATCAAGCCTGCGCTGGTGAAGCCATTGAGCGAAGTGCATGATGCTATCGCCAAGCAGATCAAGCAGGAAAAAGCGGTAGATGCCTACTATGCGCTGCAGCAGAAAGTCAGCGAAGCGGCGACCAGCGATAACGAGTCCCTGGCCTCAGCGGAAGAAGCTGCGGGTATCAAGGCGGCTAACACCGAATGGTTTACCCGTGACTCTGTTCCTGCTGCGTTGAACTTCAAGCCGGTTGTGCAAGCCATCTTCGATGGTTCACTGATTGGCGAGAACGGCGCACCAGGCAGCAACTCTGACGTCATCACCGTTGACGGTGACCGCGCGTTCGTGATCCGCGTTGTGGCCCATCAGCCGGAAGGGATTGAACCTTTCGACAAGGTGAAAGATCGCGTAACCGCGATGGTCAAACACAACAAGGCACTGCAAGAAGCCAAACTGCAGGGTGAAAAACTGCTGGTTGAGTTGAAGCAGGGCAAAGGCGATGAGGCGATGAAAGCCGCAGGTCTGAGCTTCGGCAGCGTACAGAAAATGGCGCGCGCCCCGGAAGACAGCCAACTGGTGGAAGCCGTATTCGCACTGCCGCACCCGGAAGCCGGTAAAGTGGTTTACGGTATGTCACAGGATGCTCAAGGGAACGTGGTATTGATCGCCCTGGATAGCGTTAAGCCAGGTACGTTGCCAGCAGACGAAATGAAAACCTTCGTCAGCAACATGGAGAAAGGAAGCGCTAGCGTGACCTTCGATGCCTTGCTGACTAACCTGCGCAAAGAAGCCAAGATCAAAATGGGTGCCGCTGAGCAGCAACAGCCGTAACTTGTCCCCTATGGATTTCAAGTGACAAGCTTGTTCATCCCCAGGAGCTTACTTTTCGTCAGTGACTGGGGTGGGCAAGTGCAGGTAACAACGCTGCAGCTTGAAAGACGACGGGGATTCGCACCGCATTTTTTTGCAACAGCTTGAAAGACTCAAAGGCCGCTTTCGCGGCCTTTTCCACATTTAAACTCTGCCAATTGCCGATCTTCCGCCGCTGCGGCAAGGTAACCTTGCTGTCAAACACAAGGAGGATACAGCATGCAACTTAGCGAAAATAAAGCCATTGTCCGTTTTACCGTTATCCGCCAGCTACTCTTGGCGGCGGCGCTGTTTGGCCTGATAGGGAGCTCGGCCATTGCCGCAGAGAAACCCTCTCAGGGGCAACCACAGGCCGCTGCGGTATCGCCTAAGGTCAGCTCTGAAGCGCAAAGCGAGGGGGAAGCCAAGGTCAGTATTAACCAGGCAGATGCAGAGGCGCTAGCCACCGTGTTGAACGGCGTGGGGCTGAAAAAGGCAGAGGCCATAGTGCGCTACCGCGAACAGAACGGCCCGTTCAGCGAAATAGACCAGCTACAGGAGGTGCCGGGTATCGGCCCCTCCTTGGTGGAAAGAAATCGTGATCGACTGAAAATGTGATCCCGCTCGCGGCTGCGTGGCAAAGTGGCCTCGCAGCCGCGCTGCTCTGCTACATTTTACAGGTCATACCAGTCATCCATCGCAAACTCTTTGCCCAAGCCCTGCGGAAAAGCCTGCGGCCAGCAAGGAGGGATATCACTGAACGGGTATGCCGGTATTAATTCGTTATCACCAGAGCAGGAGCGGTTGTTTCACTATGCAGACTTATATCAAAGTTCGTGGCTATCATCTTGATGTCTATCAACACGTTAATAATGCTCGATATCTGGAATTCCTGGAGGAAGCGCGCTGGGAGTGGCTGGAGGATCTGGATGCTTTCCACTGGATGACGCAAAACAACATCGCGTTTATCGTGGTGAACATCAATATCAATTATCGTAAGCCTGCCGTATTAGGGGATAAGCTGCGTATCGATAGCCAGATGCTGCAACTCAATGGCAAGAGCGGCGTGCTGAGCCAGCAGGTATTGCTGGAGCCTGAGGGGACCGTGGTCGCCGACGCGACGCTGACCTTTGTCTGTATTGATTTGAAAACCCAGCGGGCACTGCCGATTGAAGGCGCATTGCGTGAACACCTGGTGGCACTACAGCAGAAAGATGCTGAGGCCTGATGAAGCATCGTGCTCGTCATGCCCCCTCACCCTAGCCCTCTCCCACAAGGAGAGGGGACCGAACGTGCCAGTGGTTATTTCTTTCACGACCTGCCCATCGGTAAATGAAAGGGTCGGTGCTACAGGTATATCTCAGTACCTGATGACAACACCGTATCAACTCATATAAGGGATGACTCTTGCCTGGATGGCAACACCGTATCGAATCATGGAAGGGATGGCTCTTGCCTGGATGACAACGGCGTACCAGCTCCCTCTCCCTGTGGGAGTGTACAGACCGAGGACATCATGAACACTTGTTCGGGGACATGGTAGACACTTACAACATAGGTATGAGTACTTCTGAGTGGAGCTGCTTATGCCGTGGAATGAGAGATCTGCCATGTCATTACGTA
>NZ_LXKR01000010.1:0-697 GCF_001692375.1 Serratia sp. 14-2641
TACTGCCTGTGAGCGCCTCTGTCAGTGTGAGCGAGCTCCCAGGCAGAAAGGTAAACAGCAGACCTGTCAGCCAGAATCCGGAGGTATAACGCAGCGGTAACCAGTAATTGCGCATATCAAGCAGCACCATGGGGATCCCCCACGCCATCAGCCCCAGAATTTTGACAGTGCCTAACCAGGAAGAACCCGCGAGTGCTGTCGTTGCGATCAGGACTGTACCGGTACCGGCGAAAACGAGGGTGACGCCCTTGATCTGCAGCTGAGTGAGTGGCGGACCATCATGCTCAAGCAAGAATTGTTTCGCCCGATGAACCAACGGTTGGGCACCCATGAACAGAGCGGCGCTGGCCAGGGCTATCAGTAGCGAGAACTTCAGGACATATGGGGCCATCATGCGGCACCGCCCCTGAGCTTCGTGTACATCGCATAGATCTTACGGGCATAAATCATACGCCGTGGACCGTTGTCATCAGCAAAACCGGCATTGTAGGAACCGAGGCATTGCCAATTGACGCCGCATTGTTTGAGGTGTTTAGCCAGTATCCAGGCGCCGATTTGGACATTGAGGCACGGGTTGTTCAGCAAGTCTTGCTCATTGCTCAAGATCCCCAGGGACCGCAGCGCCGGAATGTGGCGGTCATTGATCTGCATCAGCCCAAAGTCGCGGCTGGTGATCCGCCCTTTTTTATCGCGATTC
>NZ_LXKR01000011.1:0-697 GCF_001692375.1 Serratia sp. 14-2641
TACTGCCTGTGAGCGCCTCTGTCAGTGTGAGCGAGCTCCCAGGCAGAAAGGTAAACAGCAGACCTGTCAGCCAGAATCCGGAGGTATAACGCAGCGGTAGCCAGTACTTGCGCATATCAAGCAGCACCATGGGGATCCCCCACGCCAACAGCCCCAGAATTTTGACAGTGCATAACCAGGAAGAACCCGCGAGTGCTGTCGTTGCGATCAGGACTGTGCCGGTACCGGCGAAAACGAGGGTGACCCCCCTGATCTGCAGCCGAGTGAGTGGCGGGCCATCATGCTCAAGCAAGAATTGTTTCGCCCGATGAACCAACGGTTGGGCACCCATGAACAGAGCGGCGCTGGTCAGGGCTATCAGTAGTGAGAACTTCAGGACATACGGGGCCATCATGCGGCACCGCCCCTGAGCTTCGTGTACGTCGCATAGATCTTACGTGCATAAATCATACGCCGTGGACCGTTGTCATCAGCAAACCCGGCATTGTAGGAACCGAGGCATTGCCAATTGACGCCGCATTGTTTGAGGTGTTTAGCCAGTATCCAGGCACCGATTTGGACATTGAGGCACGGGTTGTTCAGCAAGTCTTGCTCATTTCTCAAGATCCCCAGGGACCGCAGCGCCGGAATATGGCGGTCATTGATCTGCATCAGCCCAAAGTCGCGGCTGGTGATCCGCCCTTTTTTATCGCGATTC
>NZ_LXKR01000012.1:0-697 GCF_001692375.1 Serratia sp. 14-2641
TACTGCCTGTGAGCGCCTCTGTCAGTGTGAGCGAGCTCCCAGGCAGAAAGGTAAGCAGCAGACCTGTCAGCCAGAATCCGGAGGTATAACGCAGCGGTAACCAGTAATTGCGCATATCAAGCAGCACCATGGGAATACCCCACGCCAACAGCCCCAGAATTTTGACAGTGCCTAACCAGGAAGAACCCGCGAGTGCTGTCGTTGCGATCAGGACTGTGCCGGTACCGGCGAAAACGAGGGTGACCCCCCTGATCTGCAGCCGAGTGAGTGGCGGGCCATCATGCTCAAGCAAGAATTGTTTCGCCCGATGAACCAACGGTTGGGCACCGATGAACAGAGCGGCGCTGGTCAGGGCTATCAGTAGCGAGAACTTCAGGACATACGGGGCCATCATGCGGCACCGCCCCTGAGCTTCGTGTACATCGCATAGATCTTACGCGCATAAATCATACGCCGTGGACCGTTGTCATCAGCAAACCCGGCATTGTATGAACCGAGACATTGCCAATTGACGCCGCATTGTTTGAGGTGTTTAGCCAGTATCCAGGCGCCGATTTGGACATTGAGGCACGGGTTGTTCAGCAAGTCTTGCTCATTGCTCAAGATCCCCAGGGACCGCAGCGCCGGAATATGGCGGTCATTGATCTGCATCAGCCCAAAGTCGCGGCTGGTGATCCGCCCTTTTTTATCGCGATTC